>JAFXEA010000149.1 GCA_017521065.1 Kiritimatiellia bacterium
CGCATAAAAAAGGAGAAAAATATGAGAGCATTTAAAGTGACGCCAAAAGCATTAAGAATCCTCGCAAAAAAATTGACTCATTTGGCTTGCAATTCACGCTTGGAGGCTCTCGCCGCCATCTTCCTCGATGACGTCGCGGTTGAGCCAGCGCGACTGCGCAAAATATCCCGGGACTATCAGCGACTTGTTCTTCTGGTTGGTAGGACTCGTCAGCCTTTCGATGATGCTTTCCGGTAGAAATAATTGTTATCCACCACAATGAAACGAAATCCATTACAGTCAAAGAAATAGTGTCCGCTATCCATTCGATACGTTTTCAACACATCTTCATATGAACATCCGTCCGTCTCGTGATTGCCCAACACATGATAGGTCGGCAAGCCAAAATCATTATAGTAGTCTATGTAATCTTTGAGCTCCGAAGGATTTTGGCACATGTCCCCACAATGTATCACAAAGACGCAAGCACCAACCACCAAGTTCATCAAACGTAACCATCTCTGCTCCTGTACCAAAACAATCAAAATCATTGATCTTTCCTGATGGCGAAGTCAATGTAAGCGCAGATGCAGCATTGTTCATCCTCGACCAATTATCGCTGGAATAGGACACACTCATGGATACCCCCCGTCGCACACGGCGGTCAGGACCTGATTTAACGGAATCGACAGCAAAAACGCTCTCCTCTGAAATATAGACCTCATTCCCCGATGCGACGCGGAAACGACCGGCATCATAGTGACAAGCGAAAACGTCTCGACCGCCGTGATTTTTTCTCCAGCACGGCACCAAAGCGAGACACCATCTGTCGCCGCGGTCACAACAATCTCACTCCCTGTCGTATCAGCGGAAAAGATGTACGTCTCTGATTCGAAGAGCTGTCCGGCAGACGCATGCAGACATATAGCCGCAGAAATGACACTGAAAAAATTAGCGGGTTTCATGACATGTCCTCCATGGGAATATCATCTCATTGCATAATTCTGGAGACACGGAACCCTATGCCCCAAGCGGCTTTGGTCTTACCTTGGGTATAACGTTCCGAAGCTCTTAATATATTTGAAGGATTGCCATTGCTCTTGAAAAGGGGATCGCGGCAATGTCCGCCTCCATGCCTTCTGACAAGAGCAGAACCACCAGACGCTGGTGTCCACGGATCCACTGCATCCGACAAATCTTCAAGGCTTGCATCATCTCGACAGAACTCCCAGCAATTGCCCGATGTATCGAAGAGCCCCCAGTTGTTAGGTGCACCCAATCCAACTGGCATATGATGTCCCGTGCTGCTTTGATGACTGTTGTTCTCAATTCCAATGGCATAGTCTTTGACATCAACTTCCTCATCCCCCCACGAAAACACGCCAGTCTCTCCTGCACGCTGGGCGATTTCTGCCATGACTTCAGTGGGCAGATCAAATCCACCAATGCCGGTCAATGCATTCAAGCGTTCAAAAAATGAACCGTTCCTGTTAGAACCTATGGTATCGGAAGGAGCTGCGGCAGCGCCACGAAGCCCATTCCAAGACACCGCCTGCACTGAACGGTTGGTTATTGTTGCAGCCGGGAAATTGTCATTGGCCCAATCCGGACGCCACATGTCGAACATGGTGACATAATCATCATCCAACACCTTCAAGATGAATGTCGACTGGCATCCCCAAATGCGTTCCGGCCTAAACCTGTCGATCAGTAACACCATAATAGCCTCGATGGACCTACCACAGCAAAATGAGAATTCTCTTCGGATTAATTCTCACGGAAAAGAAGGGAGCTTTGCAGCACGAGAATTCAGATTGGACGAAATCTTATTTGAGGAAAAACTTTACCGGACAAAGTATTCCGGAGGGAATCAATGGAGAATCAAGCGGTGGATTGAAATTCTTCTGGTAAAGGATCCAGGTCTTGCGGTCCTTCTCCGGCTGATTGAGATCGTACACAACACGGTTCCGCCAAGTATTTGTCACTTCCACCTTGAGACTGTTCCTGCCCTCCTTCACAAATCCGGTCACGTCGCAGGAATACGGTTCGCACCAGAGCGTGCGCACCTCCCTGCCGTTCAGGAAAACCTTCGCAATGGTCTCAACCTTGCCGAGATCAAGAATGCATCTTGCGCTGTCGATGGTTCCTTCGAAGTCGAATTCCGTTTCATATACGACCGTTCCTGAATAGGCTTTAGCCTCAGCGGTGAATTCAGGGATTTCCGTCCATGAGCGGGGAGCATCAAGCGTCACGCTCTCAGGTGCGCCCCATCCCTTCGGGAAAGAAAGCCTCCACGGAGCGAACTTGCAAACGACTTCGCGTTTCTGATTTCTGCGCTTTGACGCTGGCTCACCGCCGAACTCCACAAACACTGACTGTGACGGATGAAGTTCAAGCGCACCACCATTCCGCCACGCATAGCGCTCTCCGGACACAGGATCGTACACCGCCGCCGCACCGTTTGCTCGGAACGCAACCTTTCCGGTCCATCCATTGGTTCCGGCCGCAACAAAATAGCGGTCCACCGCACCAACCTTCCTGCGCAGCCACATGAAATCCTCGTTCAGGCCATCCCCAAGCGCCGGAACAGTAGCAACATCCTTCCCGATTGCGGATAACGCCTTCACCAAAGCATCCTTGCCGCCGAACACCACCTTGCCGCCGGCCTTCGTCAGTTCAGCCAGTCTCTTGCGCGTAGCGGGAAGCATAAAATGTTCATCCGGCACCCACAGCACTTTCCAGACAGTTCCTTCGGGACTCGTAAACATACCGTTCTTGACCGAGAGCCTGTTCGTCAGCACGTCATGGTTCAGGTAGTCCACCGAGTATCCCTCCGGGAACTCATAGTATTCGTCCGGCTTGTGTCCCACAGCATCACCGAGATACCAAAGCACGTCATTGGACGGCAATCCCTCTTCAAGAAGCTCTTCGCATTTCGCAAGCCATGCAGTAAATTCCGGCATATGCCTCCACCATGTCTGAAGACGGGTGAACGGTGTACCGTTGAAGCCGCCCATGCAACCTCCCGGCGGCGTCGCGTCAACAGCAGGTGCATGCGTATAGCTCTGCAAAGCAAGATGCGTGACCCCTTTTGCGAAATGACGGTTCGCGACATCTCGCAGTTCCTTGAAGTCTTCTTTCCAGGAAATCCCCCACCCCGTGAACGCCTCTGCCGTCACACGCCGCTTTCCGTAGATGTGTGCGGCCGATGCGCACGGACGTATCGGCTTGTACGCATAGCATCCAACATGACCTTCCTGTTTCGACCTGTGCGGCAGCCAGTATTCGCACATCGGAGCATCGGAATATTTCCAGTATTCGAGAATGTCACCTGAGATAATGTCGCCGAACGCCGTCTCATACAGGATTCCCATCCCCCTTTCGTGGGCAAGCTTCGCCATATGGCCATAGTAGTTCTTCGTGATGAGGTCGCCGATAGTCCGGCGCCAATCGGTAAGCACACGTTCCGTTTCGGACGGACTATCCACCACCCAACCGAACAATGCGGGCAGCCACTTTCGAATCGCGTATCCGTTGGCATCCATGAAATAGCGCTCCATACGCGGAGTCCATGTCTGCCCGAAACACTCCCAGCTGTCCACAAGCATCCCATCGAGCCTACCCTTCAACGGGCCGTCCGCAAGCATTCCCACATATCCGTTGAAATTCGCCTCCGCCCCTTCCGGCGCGAGCTTGTCGCACTCCCAACCGGTTGCCTCTTTCGGCGCAGGTGAATTGACACGCTTCGAATTAACATGAGCCACGCGCAGAACTGTCCAGCGTCCAGACGGCACATGCCAGTTCAGCGATCCGTCATCTTTCCGCAGATGGGAGATGTCCTGCACCTTCACCGCATCAACCCATGCCGAGGAAGACTGCTTCGGCGGCTTTTCGTAAAGGAGCGAACGGAGGACCAGACCTGACTTCATCTCCCAGTCCGTATGGCGGGCTTCCGAGAAGAACTTCGGTCCTTTGAAGCGTTGAACCGGATATTTGTGCCGCAGCGTAAACCGCCACTTCTTTGCGGTGAACTCGTCACAGGCAAGCGTCAGAGGCAGCACATAATCGCGCCACGACGATGTCGGAAGCGGAGTATCAAGAACCGTATGCGCCTTGCCGTCCACATCGAACGCCTCTAGCCTGACGCCAAGCCATGGGGCATGGTACGTATAGTTGTTGTTGTACAGCTTCGGACTCGGGAGTGTTATCGTACGGACCGTGACAGGAGACGCGAACTCGTACGTTTCCGCATCACCATCGCGCTTCGAAGACGCCGGAAGAAGTTCTCCGGCGCCATCGCCCTCTGGCAACGGGAAGGCAAGCACAGCGATATCACGCCAGTCGGAATCGGCATCAGCATATTTCTTCGGAATCTCCGGCAGGCGCACCGTGTCACCGACGGCAAAATCCGTGCGGGAGAAAACAGCCTCGCGCATTGCGTTCGTGACGGCTATCCAAGGTCCGCCCGACTGCGACCACCCCGGACAGTTCTGTACGACAAGACGCAGCCCCAACCGGCGGCATTCATCGCCAAGGAACGAAACCACATCGCCCCACTTCTCACTCATGCACGGAATCTGCTCCGGACAATCCGGCCAGACTCCGGCCCGCGAAATGTGGAAGAAATGAATGCCTTTGAGTCCGGCAGCCTTTATCGCCTCAAGATCCGCCCTGAGTCCATCCTTGCGCACATTGCCGCCCATGAACTCGAGCCACGCCTCCGGACCGCGAATGTCAGCCTCGCGCACCGTCTCCGTCAGAAACGGCTTTATCTCATCAAACCATATCCTGTAACCTTCCGCCGCCGGATGGAGCAGATCGGGAAACATCTCGCGCGTAAGCGTTCCGTCCGGTCTCAAAAACCGGCTGTTGAAATCAAGCCACACAACCCGCTTCCCGTCGGCAAGCTCGCTGATCTTGGAATTTATGTACCCGTTGCGCTTTCTCTTTTTGTGCTGCAAAGACGCCTGACGCGGGAAAATCGCCGAGAGCAGAATCCTTGCCTCTGGCTGCTCGCTGCGTATCGCATCCACAACAGCCCTGATCCCGTCCACCACCGCATCAGGGCGCTCCGAGTTGTTCGTGCCGATCATCAGCATCACGTTCTTGGCGCGATATCCGTCCATCTCACCGTTCGCGATTCGCCAAAGCACATGTTGCGTACAG
>JAFXEA010000020.1 GCA_017521065.1 Kiritimatiellia bacterium
GATGTTCACATCCACGCGCTTCAGACCCGTATAGGCCCTGCGGTACTGACTGCCGTACTTCAGCTCCACCTGCAGCCACCAGATGCCATTGGCGTCATCCCAGGCCTTGGAGATGACCTCCAGCACGTATCCCTTTTTGTGGTAGGAGCCCAGTCCGTCATAGTTCGTGCCGGGGCCGGAGCGGGTGGCAATGCGCATCAGCGCCTTGGCCCTGATACTTTCATCAAAGGTATTGGTGTATCGCCTGCCCGTACTGTCATACCAGAAGGTCTCCGCAAGCGCGCCCACAGAGGTCATAAGCATCAGCAGCGCCAGCAGGACGCACAGGATTTTCTTCATATTGATATCCTCCCTGTTCCATGGGTCAGTCCAGCTTCCACCCATGATCGTTATGATAGATCATCAGACGGGTCATGCCGCCGTCAATGCAGATGTTCTCGCCCGTGATGAAGCCCGCCTTGTCGGAGGCGAGGTAGAGAACCATGTTCGCGATGTCCATCGGATTGCCTACGCGCCCGGCGAAGTGCTGCAAGGCGTCCGGGCCGTCGTAGGTTTTGAACGACGTGTCGATCCATCCGGGCGAAATCGAGTTGACGCGGACGCGTCCGGCGAGGCTGGCGGCGAGCGCGTGCGTGAGCGCGGCGATTCCGCCCTTGGCCGCCGTGTAGCTCTCGCTCTGCGGCTGGCTCATCCTGTCGCGGGAGGACGAGATGTTGATGATGGACGCTCCCTCGGCGAAACTGTGCTTGAACAACTTTGCGAGATAGAACGGCGCGACTACGCCGACGGCCTGGGCGTAGGCGAACTCTTCGTAGGTGCATTCGTCGATGCCCTTGAAGAGCGGCATGGCGTTGTTGACGAGAACGTCAACCTTTCCACTCTTGGCGACGACGTCTGCCGCGAACCGCTCAAGCGTCGCCTTGTCCGCAAGGTCGCCGACGAACCACGGACCCTGCTGCACATCGATTATGTGAACTATCGCACCTTCGCGCGCGAAGCACTCGGCGATGCACTTGCCGATCCCCTGCACCCCGCCGGTGACTACGACCGTCTTGCCGCCGAATGTCATGATTTTCCCTCCACAAGTTCAAAGCGCTTCATCGTCTTTCCGTCGCGCTCTATGGTCTCGAAGAACGTCTTTGCGGAACGAACCCACAGGCCGCATTCGCCGTAGGATTCGCCCGCGCCGGAGGCGTCGGGTTGCCCGAGGGAGACGCCCGAACCGCGCAGCGGCCGCAAGGGGCCGAGCGCACGATACACGACCATCTCCTCCAGCGTCTCGGAGTCCTTCGCGAACCCCTCAAGCCGGTAGAGATTGCCTTTGAAATGCCGGAACGTCCGCCCGACAAGTTTATATTTTTCTGCGTATAAATCCATAGTCAATATCTGCGGGTTTGATGTTTGTCACTCGATGCGGACGTAGGCGGCGCTGCGGCCGTTGCCCGTCTTGCAGATGTAGCCCTCGTCGCAGAGGCGCTTGAGGGCGACGGAGACAGTGATGACGCTAATGTCCGGGCATTTCTCCACGATCTCGCGTTTCGTGATCGCCCCTTGCGCGGCAGCGATGACATTGCGGATGCGGTCGGCCTTACTTGCGCGCTCGTTGACGATTCCGTCTAGGCGCGCGGCGAACTCCTTGTAGGTCTTCAGCACGACGCCGAGGATATATGAGGCGTATGGCTTGAGGTCGTGCGTGTTCTCGTGCCAGCCGCGCGAACTCGCGCGTAGGGCGTCGTAGTAGTCCTGCCGCGACTCCTCGATGATCTTGTCCACGCTGACGTATTTCGCGGCCATGTACCCCGATCGAAGCATGAGAAGAAGCGCGAGAAGCCGTCCCATTCGCCCGTTGCCGTCTTGGAAGGGATGGATGCAGAGGAAGTCGAAGATGAACACGACGGCGAGCAGGAGTGGATTGAAACGTCCGAGATCGACGGCCTTGCCGTAGGCGTCGCAGAGAAGGTTCATTGCGACTGGCGTGTCCGCCGCCGTGACCGTCCTGAACCTCGCCGACTCGCGTCCCTCGCCATCCAGTTCCGTGATTGCGGCATCCTCGGTCTTCCATGCGCCGCCGCCGGAGGGAAGGCGCGCGAAGAGCTTCCCGTGCAGGGCGAGGATGGTGTCTGGCGTTGGTTGCATCGTACCGTAGTTCGCCAGCACGTGGGTGAAGCATTCCCGGTAGGCGCAGATCGCTTGCTCGTCCTCGTTGCGGGGTTCGGCGTCCTCGTCGAACAGGTCGCGGATGCGGTATTCGGGCGTCGAAACGCCATCGATGCGGTTCGACGACATGACCGACTTCTCCCGCGAAACCTCGACGAGCGCATCCAGCACCTCCTCCTTTGCGTTCAGAAGGTAGTCCTGCCGTCCCTTGTACTCGTGAATCTCGGCAATGAGCGCGATTATCTCCGGCGAAAGCAGAGATTCAAGCGACCTGTCGTAGTCGAAAATGTGCATCCAAATCTTCCGTGTTGCTTTGTACGGGCGGTATTATATCACAATCTCCATATTCAATGCAAGCGGATATGGAGATATTTTTCGTATCGTTCATCGCAAGAGCAACATTTATGAACTTTGCCATTGACACCGCAGGACGGTTTATAGAGGACGGTTTATAGTATAGTAAACTGTGCATATAGGGATACTATACCCTTGAACGGTGAAATGAAGGCGATGACGGACGAAAAGAGACATAAGAAGAAGGTGTACGTTGAGACCACGGTCATCAGCGATGCCACCGCTTTGCCCACGAAGGACTTGATTCTTGCGGGGCGTCAAATCGTTTCGCGCGAGTGGCTGGATGCGGCAAAGTCTCGCTATGAACTGTATTCGTCTTTCCTTGTTCGCCGCGAAGCGCTTAGGGGTGATGCCGATGCCGCTTCGCGCCGGATGACCGCTTTGCGCGAGATGATGGAACTTGAAGCAGACGATCGAGCTCAGATGCTTGCATTGAAACTGATTGTGGGGAAGGCCGTTCCCAAAGAGTATCCCGACGATGCTCTCCACATCGCGACTGCCGCGCTGAACGGGATGGACTATCTCGTGTCCTGGAACTTCAAACACATAACCAACGCCCAGACGATTCCGTTGGTGAAGAGGATTTGCGAGTCGAATGGTTTTACGTGCCCGGAAATCTGCACACCGCAGATGCTTCAGGAAGGAGGCCTCGAATGATGCAGGAAAAACGATATGACGAGGGGCTGGAGGAAATCTGGCGCATTAAGCACGAGATCGCCGCCGAATACCAGACGCTTGAAGACTACTTCAAGGGGATGATGGACTATCAGGAAGAACTGAAGCGCCAAGGTGTGCAGTTTGTCCGTCTCCCGCCGCGTAAGCCGGAGCCTGAAATGGTTTAAGACTTCAAACCGTGAACTGAAAATGAAAGGAATACCGATAACGAAACAGTAAAACGGTCATAGGCGGCAGAGCCGCCACGGTCGCCACACCGCAAGGTGGAGCGCGGCAGAATCAATTTGCAATGCTGCAAAGCAGTCGTCCAGGGAAAATGTGAAAGTTGGAACGGTGACGACACTTGGCAGAGGAAGCGCAAACGCGCTTACCTCTCTTCGTGTTTCACCAAAGGTAAAAATCTCACAGCCTCCCTGGAGACACGAAGGGAGGTTTTTACATGCCCTCGATTCGTGTCAGACCGCCGAGCAGCGGAACGGATCGAGCGAATAAAAACAGAAACAGACAAAGCCATAGAGAAGCTACACGCCCCGACAGAATGTTGGGAGCGTAAGGGCGATGCCATTGTCGATGTGGGCAACAGCCGCACGGCATTGGATTTTGTCGCTGCGCTGAAGAACCAGAGCGCGGCGGCGTGGGTGGCGGTCAAGACGATTATCGTCAATCCGGTACTCAACGAAAAGAACATCAAGGCGATAATCCGCGAGAAGAGATTTGAGGAAGACGAGGTGTTTGAAGGAGCCGGACGATGAATAGTCACGAATTCATACATCCTGAAGATGAAATGGCGATGCGCAACCTTGAAGGCGTACCGGGTTTCGATACCGTTGCACGTTTCATCCTCGAGCATTTCACCGAGAATCTGCTCCATGGTCTATACATGGCGCAAATGGTCCGGATATCGCCGACGCAGCTCCCAGAGATATACAACCTTCTGCCGCCAATCTGCGGCAAGTTTGGAATTGACCTGCCGGAACTCTACTTGACGATGGATCCTGCGCCGAATGCCTGGACAATCGGCGACAAGAGAAAGTTTATCGTGCTCACCAGTGGACTCTTGGATCATATAACCAACAAGAAGGAACTGCAATCCATCATTGCGCACGAGTGCGGACACATCCTTTGCCGACATGTATTCTACAACACGGTGGCAATATTGTTGGTGAACTTTGGCGAGAGCCTTGGCTTTGGGCAAGTCGTTCTTGCGCCGATATTGCTCGCAATAAAATATTGGCAGAGACGCAGCGAACTGTCGGCAGATAGGGCAAGTACCGTGTACATCGGCGGTCCTGATGTTCCGTGTCGCGCGCTTTTGCGGATATGCGGCGGCCCAGATAATCTGACAAAGAACATCAATTTGCAGGAATACGCCGAGCAGGCAAAGGCGTACGATGAGCTTCTTGCGAACAGCAAGTGGAACAAGCTGTTGCAGAACATGGCCGTGATGAACGCCGACCATCCGTTCGCGGCGGTACGCATACGCGAGATTCTGTCGTGGACGGCCAGCCCGCAATTTGATCGGCTCAAGGATGCGATGGCACGTGCCGCAGTTGAGCCGCGATGCCCGAAGTGCGGCAAGCGCGTGACCGCCAAGGCGAAGTTCTGCAGGTACTGCGGCAATAATCTGAAAGGAGTGAAGTGATGGGCATTGTGGAGAAACTTGACGAACTCGTCCAGAAGTCGGCGTCATTCCAGAAAATCATGGAGGACGGCGTGGTTGAAGACCACGAAGTGGAAGAGCAGGCAAAGAGAGTTGAGACGCTGCTTGCCGAACTGGAGCGGACGCTCTCGCCCGTCGATTTCGAGCGGGCCGCGGAGTTCATGGCGGAACTGTCGGTTCTGCAAGTGATTCTGCGCTATAACCAGATGGGAGGACGGTAAGATGGCATTTACATCATCAAGGGTGTTTAAGGTCGCGCCGAATCGCATTCCCGATATGGCGCAGCTGCTTGAACAGGAACTGCGCAAGGACGGGTATGAAACGCGAAGAGACGTGCTGCTCGGAGGAGACGTTGTCGTTTCTGTGACGAAAGGAGGATTGTTCAAGGCGGTTGTCGGGATGAAGACGGCGCTCAAGGTTGAGCTTCGTGCTGACAACGGCAGCGTCCTTGCCAAAACGAGCGTCGGCATCTGGGGGCATCAGATCGTGCCGACTGTCATCATGCTTCTCTGGTTCTGGCCGGTTCTCATCACGCAGATATGGGGACTTGTTCAGCAAAGCCGACTCGACACGCGCGTGATGGAAATTCTGGCAAAGGCGGCATCCGTCCCTCTGGACATTATCGATGTTCCGAGTGAGGAATTGGCCCCAGTTCGTTTCTGTTCTGAATGCGGCAAGCCGGTCCACGGAAACTTCTGCTCCAACTGCGGCGCGAAGGTGTAAATTGCTGAAAGTTCCAAGGAGGAGTAATAGATGATTGTTTCATGTTCGGTTTCAGGGGTTGACCTGTTTCACTTGACAGGCAAGTTTATTCTGGGGGCGCTTTTGATTGGCGCGACATTCGTTTGCGCGGCATGGCTCGCTCGATACGGTCTCCGACACCGAATCAAGATGTTGCTGATTTGCGTCGGACTTATGGCCATGGGGCTTGTCGTATATTTGCTCATGGGTGAAAATCCTGTTGGCGCAATATGCGATTCGATCCATTCGTTTTTTCCGTCGCGCGGCGATTTCAGAACGGTTCCAGTCGGTCAACCGTGTGGGCCTGAGTGGAAGTGCTGGCAATCTGTGGCGTATTTTGCCTTTCATTGGCTGGTTCTTGTGTACCTCCTTTCCATCGTTCTGGCCATATTCGGCATTGAACTCATAAATTGGACACTGATATGTTTCAAAGTGTGGCGGGGAAGAGCAATAAACGTCTTTTGGGATTATGGCAATGAGGCATGGTGGATGGCGCATTCATTGAAGGGCAATGGTGACCGCAGCAGCGTGGTGTTTGTCCTTCGAGAAGAAAACAAGGCGTGGTTCTTGCACAAGTTGTCTGGACCAGTCCAGTCCATAGCGAAGGAGGGGTGGAAATGGGTGTTTGGCGCGCCGGGGCGGCACAGTAAGCTATTGCATGCCAGGCAACATTTCTTCTTAGGCTCGAACGGACACGAGAACGTGGCTGGAGCAGAGGCGTTGATAAGCACGCTTTGCAATCTTAAAATATCTACGGGACACGTAAGGGTCTATGTCCGTGTTCATGCCCTGGCGAACGATGATGTCGTATTCAAGTGGGCAGATGCATGGAACAGGCGCGATGACAACGACATAGAGATAATCATCTTGCGCGAAGAGTCCATCGTATCTCGCAATTTCCTGCTGCAGCACCCCATGCTTGACTGCCCGGCTATAGCCGAAAGCATAGACACGGAGTCGGCAACGGCACAAGGCGAATTCAGGGTTCTTCTCGTTGGATTCGGGGGGCAGGGGAAAACGCTTCTCAATGACATGGTTTGCGACGCGCAGTATCTAGATGTAAACGGCACGCCGCTGCCGATGTACGTCGATGTCGTGGATAGAAGCGCATCGTCGTACGGAGATTATTTGACAAACAACGAAGATGCCGTAAACCGCTACAATATTCAATTCCATCGCATGAACACCTGCGGAGGGCGTTTTTGGGAATGGGTGCGTGAGCAGTTGAACGGCAAGGGTTGGAACAGAATCGTCGTATGCACGAAAGATGATCGCGAAAATATTTCCGTCGCCATGAAAATAACGAGGTACTGCAAATGGCTCGGAAAGGAGACCAACGGCGTATTGTTTGCACGGGTTCGCGAGCCGCACATCAATGCATACGCAGGGAAGGCCATGTCATCGGCTGTAAATGCTTTTTCCGTGTTTGGCGGCTTGACGGATACATACCGTTACGATGCCATCGTCATCGACAAATGGGATCTTGGGGCCATGATGCTGAACTTCCGCTGGAGTCCCAAAGATGGCAACCCGGCATACAACACGCCGGAACACAAATGGAAGACGGCATCGTGCTTCAACCGGGAATCCTCGCGGGCTTCCTTCTTCTTCCAGCGCAATATGCTGCGCCTGCTGGGCTACAGAATGGACGAGTCAATGTCGGACACGACCGAGTTCAATCCCGCAGACGTTGCTTCCCATTTGGATATCCTTGCCAGAATCGAACATTTGCGCTGGATGGCCTGGCACTTCGTCAGGGGCATAAAGCCTTTCTCGAACGACATGGTCGGGAAGTACCCCAAAGCCAACCAGATTGAAACCCGCAATGCACATGGCGACCTTGTGGATTTTGACAAACTGCCCAACCCGGAGAAAAAGAAGGACATCAATCTCGTCGCCAGCGATGCATGGCAGCGGTCTGGTCTGGGAATAAGGAGGGCTTAGAAATGGAATACGTTCCCCATCCTCTCGACACCTCGGACGTCTCTCTGCCCGAATCGCTCGCGCCGCTTATCGAGGCGTTGGCGGAGAACGTACATGACACATGGGCGAAGGGGCGCATGGATGCAGGCTGGACCTACGGCTCCGTTCGCGATGACGCAAAAAAGCACCACCCCTGTCTCGTCCCCTACGCCGACCTCCCAGAATCCGAGAAGTCCTACGACCGCGACACGGCGGTTTCAACGTTGAAGTTCATCTGTAAGACGGGGCATATAATCATCGCGATGAGAGGGCGAGCGCAATGAATCAAGAGCGATATTTTGCCTTTATAAGTTATTCACGTAAAGATTCGGAAATCGCGCGGGCTATATGTCGCCGCCTTGAGACGTTTCGATATCCGTCGGAGGTTGAAATTCAATATCGCCCAAAGTCATCTAAATATGTCAGGGAGATATTCTTTGATCGCACAAACCTTGAATGCTCTGACGAAAGTTTTCTTGAAAGCCTTCGCAAGGCACTCACGGAGAGTAGATATCTGATAGTGATTTGCTCCGCTAATTCCGCGGTTCCAAACGAAGACGGAAAACATTATGTTGATGATGAGATAACGTACTTTTTAAAACAACACGAGGGTGATATAAATCTTGTGGTTCCAGTTTTGCTCGACGGGGACATCAATAATCTTCCACCTTCGCTAAAAACAGAGATTATACGAAAGAGAAATAATCCGATATGCCTTCGGGAAGAAGGCGGTGTTGACGAAGCGGTAGCGCAAATATTGAACTATTTGTTTCGCGTGAAATTGCCCGTTCTTCGTGCGAAGTTGAATTCGCAACGTCTGCGTTTCTTTAGAGTAATGGCGTTGACAGGGGTTGGACTTGCAATTCTTTTCTCGGTCATGGTTTTCGCAATGTATCTACTCAAAGCTCGTGCGGACAGGAATCGAAGATTGGCAGATGACAATGCGCGAGAGGCCGCTCGCCAGGCAGAGATTGCAACGGCGAATGAAAAGGAAGCAAAGCAACAAGCGGAACTCGCAAATCGAAACGCCGAGGAGTCGGAACGGGAGCGGAAGCTTGCCGCTCAGTCTTTGGATTTTATGCTGGACACCTTTAAGAAGAGTGATCCATTGAATTCCGGGCAATATGATGTTCGTATGGTTGACATCCTGAAGGCGAGAATACCCGACATAGCAAAGCTTGAGCCGTGGGAACTTCGTGCAGATGTTGGATGCCAAGTTGGATCGGTGCTCCATAATGTAGGATTGTTTGAGGAGGCGACAAATCTCCTTTTCGCCACTGTTGCATTAAATCTGAAAAAGCGACCTTGCTCGCCAGAGACGGCCTTTTCACTGTATTGCACGAGTTGGTGCTTCATGGATATGCTTGATATGCAGTCAGCACTGTCTTACGCCAAAAAAGCTTTGGACATCTATGAAAACGCACCTAAGCGAGAACAGTTGAAGATCGCCCTCGTATGTAATGCGATTGGCGTATTTTACATGAACAGCGAAAATGATGATGACAATGCGCGGCGGTATCTAAATCGGGCATTTGAAATTCGCCAGAATGAACTTGGCAGCGATCATATTGATGTTGCGATGGTCTTATGCAATTTGGGCTATATGTATGCAAAGAATCATACCTTCGAGATAGCTGTAAAGGCTTATTCGCAAGCATTGAAGATATATCAACATAACGGCATGGAGTCTCATGTCGGTGCCGCAAAGTCATGGCGGGGACTTGGGTTGGCATATTTCAGTATGAAGGAGTATGAAAAGGCGGTAGGTGCATTCAACAGAGCTTTGGAAATACAGATCAAGGTTGCGGGTAGAAACTCGGTGAGCGCCATGAACCTATATATGGAGATTGGCTTTGCTTATCGCTGGCTTGGCAACTATTCAGCGGCTCTTGATTTTATGAAGACAGCCTTGGACATTTCTCGGAAAGTGGAGCGGAACGCCAAAAGCGCGGCCGCGGTCAATGCAGTTAAAGAACTGGAGCGGAATGTTCGTGCTATCGAGTATTTGAAGCGCAACATGAATCATCTATGACCACATGAATTTAGGACTCGACAAATGCTGCAGAATTTCTCTTACTACGCATTCATAAGTTACAGCCACAAGGACAAGAAGTGGGCCGAGTGGATTCAGCGGGCGATTGAGCACTACAAGTTGCCTGCTATAATCCGCAAGGAGTCGCAGAAGCCCCTCCCAAAGAGAATTGCCCCCGTTTTCCGCGATGCAACCGATCTTGGTGTTGATGTGCTGGTTGATGGGTTGCACGAGGAGCTGGAGAAGTCTCGATTTCTCATTGTTGTGTGTTCTCCAAATTCGGCGAAACCAAATGCCGAGGGAAAGCATTTTGTGGACGAGGAGGTTCGCCATTTTTGCGAACTGGGGCGCACAAAGCAAATCATCCCTGTTATCATTGAGGGCGCACCCGAAGAGTCGTTCGGTCCGGTGCTGAAGTCAAAAGAGATCCTTGCACTTGACGCTACAAAGCAGCCAAAGGAAAGGATCTTGAATGACATTGTTGCCAAAATTCTTGGCTTGAAGCCTGATGCCCTATGGCGTCGTGCCGAGCGCGAGCGTAGGAAACAGCGAATCATTAGGTTGATACTTTGTGGTGTCATGGTTTTCTTCGCGGCCTTTGCGGGATATTTCGCATGGGATGCGAATCGTACCGTTGAAAACTATTATGCCGACTACGTAGATTCATTCGGATTGCCAGAGGGTATTTTCCAGTTGAAGAAATCCGAGTTGAAGGGGCGGTATATTCATTACCGTTTTGAGTACAAGGGGTTTCAATATGGGAAATCCCCTCATGCCGATTCGGCAGATTGGTGTATATGGAATTTGTTAGGTGTCAGGCGGCGACTTATTCGGGTGGTGCAGGCGAACTCACATGGTTATCCGCGTAAGTCTGAACATTCAGAACGTTTTGATCGTCCTATAGTTGCGGATTTCAAATATGATAAAGATCTTAGGTTGAGAGAAATAAGATGTGGACATTTCAATGATGAGAGAGGAGCCCTACATCCTGAGAAACGGATTGAATTATTTACCGAATCTGGAGTGACTAATGGTCTTGTTAAATTATTTTCAGGAGAGAGCCAATTAGCTGTGAACTATATGAGTCATAAGTCACGATACTTGAATTATAACACTGTCGAAGGAGGGCATGCCGAGGTGGCAATGCATCTCCTTTCACGGGATTCAAAGGGAAGGGTTACTCAGCGGCTTTATTTAAATCTTGTTGGTGTTAATATAGCCGGCATTGACGGACAATGCGGCAACTCATACGATTACGACAAAATAGGCAGAATAATGCTAATGAGAAATTTATTTCGCTCTGGACTGGGTGTATGCCATCGTGAAGACCGTCATGGAGTGGCTGGCTGTCGATACACGTACGCAGGGAGCAATCTGGCGAAAACGGAATATCTTGATGGTAAAGGCAATCCAACTATGGGCCACCAAGGGTGGATGACATGCATTTCCCATTTTGATCGGTGGGGAAATCCTGTTGCCGAGGACTTTGTGGATGAACACAATATATTGATGCTAACACGGGATGGTTTTTCAAGGGCGACAGGAGAATATGATGAATATGGCAATCTGTCTCATATTGCATATTATGACAGGACGGGCAATCTAACATTGTCTCAAAATGGATGTGCTCAATTACGTCGTAAATATGATGAAGTTGGAAGATTAGTTGAAGAATCCTACTGGGGGAAAGACGATAAATTGACCCGAGTCAAGGAGGGTTATGCGGCGTGTAAGTTTAAATACGATCAGCACGGAAATATTACAGAATTGTCATATTGGGACTGCGATGGCAACCAAGTTCTGACGGGGGATGGTTATTCTAGAGTCAGACAATATTTTGATGATGACAAGAATGTCACTCAACAGTTGTTTCTTGACTGTGAAAACAAGCCGACAATGGTTAAGGATGGTTACGCCTCGATCTGTTTTGAATATGATAAGCGCGGAAATCTTGCAAAAGCATCATATATGGGACAAGATGGTAAACGTGTTGATACGAAATATGGCTACTCAGCGGTTAAATATGAGTATGATTTGCGATGCAATATCAGAAAAGAGATGTTTATGGGAGTTGATGATGCACAAAGGAACAACATTTTGGGCTATGCAGTAAGAGAATCAATATATGATGGACAGGGCAATGAAATAGAGAGATGTTTTTGGGATGGGAATGGAGGCTTGGCAGTACATAAAGATGGTATTGCAGGATGGAAATCACGTTATGATGATTATGGCAACGAAATCGAGAGGTCGTTTTTTTCTACCGACAAAAAACCGTGCAAGAATATACTCGGCTTTGCGGGGTGGAAACATTTGTTTGACGACTTTGGAAATGTTACGAACGAGATATTTTATGGAATCAATGGAGAACCTGTTGTCAATAGCCGCGGGTTTTCTGAAATGCGCGTCAGATATGATATAAATGGTAGAGAAATTAGACGCGAATATCTGGATGAACGGGGTGCGCCAAAGTTAAATAGTGAAGGGTTTGCCGCATTCGAAGTAGAATACAATCATTGCGGATATATCACAAAGAGACTGTATTTGGGTGTTGACGGCCAA
>JAFXEA010000150.1 GCA_017521065.1 Kiritimatiellia bacterium
CACGACATCCCCTGCTTTCAGGAGCATATCCTTGTCGGGGCGACCTTCTTTTCCTATTTCAATCAAATCAACCTTTGTCTTCGTCTGCTTGCCATCCTTGTCGCAACGCGTGACTCAAATGTTTGTCTTATCGGCAATGCCTGTCGCTCCACCAGCAAGCTGCAACGCACGAGTTACACGAAGATCCATGGTGGAAGGAACGTCAACCGGACCGGGCCTGTTGACTTCTCCAAGCACAGTGACCGTGCCCCACGGCGAAACCATGCCGCCGCCAGCCTGATAGATGAAAGTGGCTGTAACGTGCGGATCAAGGAAAAACTCCTTGTACGCAGCGGTGATCTTCTGCTGAAGACCCACAAGGGTAAGCCCGTCGCACTTGATCTGACCGACAAGCTCCATCGCGATATACCCATCCGCATCGACAAAATACTGCTTAGCCGCCTGCCCTTGCGTACCGGTGGCTGTGACGGAAATAGCCAAAGCGACGCCTGGACGCACCTTCGGACCATCGAAATATGTGGCCAATACATCCGCATCAACGCCCTGTTCAGGCGATTCCTGCAACAGAGACGCACACCCTACCATACCTAAAAGCATGGCTAAGAGCATTATATGTGAATACAATTTCCCCATAAACAGCCGCTATGATACCACTTCACGTCATCAAAATCAATCTTTTTTTATCACAATGTCGCGTGGACAGATCTATGGAATTAAAGTTTTTGTGCTTTGCAATATCAAAATCGCCAGCCGCACCGGTCCAGGTGCGGAACTGAACCGTTGCGGCGCAGACTGGATGCGTTAATATCACTATTGCGAAAATACTTGAGGCGATTTTTTTTTCCATTGTACAACTACGCATATTTGCATCCTTTCTTTAAGTTTGGCAAAAGCGACAGAAACACTCCCGAAACGACAAGGGTACCCGTTCCCACGACGATGGAAAGATTCACATGAAGCAACGATGGAACGCCTGTCAGCTTCGTGCCGAAAACGACCCAGAAAACTGTCAGGACGCCAAGCACCGTAGCTATAGCCGCATGTTGCGCCCGTGTGCGCCTGGCGAACGCACCGAGAAGGAAAAGACCAAGCATTCCGCCAGAAAGGACGCTCTGCGCCGCCCACCATGTCGTAAGAACGCTCGACACGTTCATCACTCCCAGCGCGACCGCCATCGAGAATACAGCAAGCCCAAGCGTAGCCCATCTGAGGAAGCGCATCTGCGAAGGGACGGACACTTCCGCCTTTGCGAAACGCTTGCGATAGTCCTCCAACAGCACCGTCGCCCCGGAATTGAGAGTGGAGGACACGGTACTCATCGCCGCCGCTATGATCGCGGCAACGAGAAGTCCGGAAACACCCGGCGGCAGACGGTTCACGATGAACCATGGAAACACCGCATCCGACTTGGCGAGCACATCGGCAGGTACAACATCCGGCGAACCTTTCACCCACGCCCAAAGCAGGGTTCCGACAACCACAAACACAAACGACACCGGCACGTACAGCAAAGCACCGCCCATCATGGAACGCACGGCTTCGCGCTCCGTCTTAGCGGCGACGTATCTTTGCGTATATGTCTGGTCGATGCCGAAGTTCTGCAGATTAAGGAATATCCCGTATGCGATTGTCACCCAGAAAGTCTCGCTACTCCAGTCAGAGAAAGAGAAGTCGCCAAGAGACATCTTACCCTCTTTGAACGCAGCCGCGACACCGGACACAAAACCGTCCGGCAGCGTCCAACCAAGCACCAGCATGCACAGCAAAGCGCCGCCGATGAGGATGATGGCCTGTATCGCATCTGTCCAGACAACGGCCTGCAACCCACCCATCATGGAATAAACCATTGTCGATACGCCCACTATAAGAACGACAGCTGGGATTGAAAGCCCCAGCAGCGTCTTCAGAAGAAGCGCAAGCAGAAAAAGTATCATGCCGCTTCGCACAGACTGCATCACGAGAAAACATCCGCTCGCATATGCCCGCGCCCAGAAACCGAACCGCTCCTCCAGAAACGAATAGGCGCTGACACTTGTCACCCTGCGGTAGAACGGCACAAACCATATCGCCGCGGCAATTGCAGAAAACGGAATCGAAAATGAAAGGACGAGCGCATTCCAGTTCGTGAGATACGCCTTTGCTGGAAGCGCAAGGAACGATATCGAACTTACATAGGTCGCAAAGATCGAAAGCGCGATCGCCCAGCCGGGCAGCCTCCCGCCTCCGGCCATGAACGTCCGTGCATCGTCAGATCCCTTGCGGAAGAAGAAGGAGCAGCCGAAAAGCGTCGTCCCTGCGAGATACGCCACAATGACCGCTATGTCAATCCAGCTCTTCATTCGCCCGCCGCCTTGATTTTCGCCGCCCGCAAACCTTCAAGAAGCGCGTTGGTGTCATTCTTGACGCTCATATACTTCACACCGCGCCGCCGCCACAGGTCAAAATCGCTCTCCGCATAGCATCCAAGCAGGATCCCCCGTGAAACGATCTTCTGGCACGCCTCGTCAAGCGCCTGCGTAACTTCAGGATCGTTGAATGCGCCGGGCGTGTTCATCGAAGCCGAAAGATCGTACGGTCCCACAAGTATCGAATCGATCCCGGGAACGTCAAGTATCCGATCCAGACACTTCACCGCATCGATGTGCTCAAGCTGAAGTATGACGAGCGGCTCACGGCGGGATGCGGCAAGAAATTCGCCCACATCACGCGCACCATAGTTCCAGCCACGGCGGAAGCCGCATCCGCGGTTGCCGCCATCCATGGGATATCTGCATGCGGCGACAGCTTTTGCGGCGTCGTTCTCGTCCATCACCATCGGAACGATTATGCCGGCTGGAGCGAAGTCTATCACCTTCTTTATCTCCGTATGGTCACAGGCGGGTACCCGGTAAAAGCTGGCGACGCCTGTACCTTTCACCGCCATCATGTGATGCATCGCAGTAAGACGGTCCATCTCGCCATGCTCACCGTCAATCCATACGAAATCCATCCCAGCGGCACAGGCGACCTCCGTCACCGCGCAGTCGGCAAACGTCACGCAGCAGCCGTATGCAATCTCTCCGCGCCCGGTCTTGTCAAGAAAACTCTGCAGATTGTTTATGTCCATGAACAACACCTTCAGTCTCTTTTTTTTTTCGCCCGTTATTGTAGCACAATTCACTGTGAACAATTATCCGGCGAACAATTATTTCAAACACGGCAAGGGCGGATTACTCCGCCCAATGCGCTTACGGCCTGATTTTCATTGCCGATTATTGTGATGATCAGAGTTATTGTCAGTATTCAACTGCCCTTATTGTGGCCATTGCAATTATGACAGCCTATCAAAACACTTTCCAAACCTCATCCTCCAATCAAATCAACGGATGTCCACTGATGCCCAAAGACGGAATCCGTGATTGTCGCGCGCCTGATTCGGCGTCCATCCAAACACACGGCAAGCACACCTTGCATACTTCCAGTTCCAATAGAAACCCGTGCCTCGTGCGATGCGAACAGTTCCCGTCTCCGGTCCTACAGGATCAACCACTGCATCAGAAGATGTGATGGGACCCTTCCAGTCCAGACACCATTCACCGACATTACCCAACGTATCGTAAAATCCCCACGCATTCGGCAAAAGCGACCCAACTGGCATAACACGTTTTTTCGTCTTATCAGATGCCCATGAATCCTCGATCCAAGCCACTGAAACCGCCGCCGTCTGCTGCTCATTCGTGATACCGAACCGATACGGACATCCCCCCCGCGCCATGAACTCCCATTGAGCCTCCGTAGGAAGATCAAAAAGCACACGATTTCCAGTGACGGAGCGAAATCTGCCGATGACACTATCTGGATTGACAGCATGGCCTTTACTCGGCCAGTCATAATCGTCGCCAGGCCCCATATTTCCACGCAAGGCATTCGGCGACATATTATTCGCTGGGCAGAGCTCGTCATCATGCCATGTCCCGACATAATCCCCTGTCACGTGACGGTATTGAGCCTCCGTAACCTCAAACACACCCATGTAGTAGTCATTTGTCAACGTCACCAGATGCGCCACTTCTGCATTTGCGGACGAATCTGCCTCCCGTCCTTCGTCCGCAGGAGTCGAGCCCATCAGCCATTCACGTCCTGTCGCATATACGCGTTTCATCAACAGACAATCCGTCTTGAACAGACGGCTCGTCACAGCAGCAGGCAGATCTTCCTCTGCCGGGTAGAACCGGAGATTGTCATCCACCGATGCCGTCAGATCCACAACCATGAACAGCGGTGGAGAATGCGGCGGCCACGCCATAAGTCTAACCTCTCCATTCAACGATTTCCCAGCGTCAGGGAAATCCTTGTACGGACACCAGCTGATTCGGTGCGTCCCACCATCGACACGACGGTTCACTACACCTTCAACCGACAGCCGCGAAGCGTCGGCGATCTTCACTCCATTGGTGTAGAACGCCGCAGTGACTATCGCCGGAGCATCGAGGGCATATGTCACCTCAACCATACGCGAATCGTTATCCTGCTTCATGGACACCGAAACTATCTCAGGCACAGCAAAAGCGGACAGGTTCAACAGAGTCAACGATATCATTACTTTTTTCATATGCACCTCCATCAGCGAAGTATCAGGAAAAATCCCAACGGTTTTCTAAAATCAAGAAACTCGATCCATCCATTTGCCTCATGGGCAGATTCGTACTCAACATCAGAGTCCGGATCGGAAACGGCAACTGCACCAAAGGCCTGTTTAGTAGCCGTCACACCAGAATCTACAGCTTTGGACAGGCCTGACTGCGCTCCAGTTTCGGCGATTGGAGCCCAAACGCGAAATCCAATCGAATTGCGCGTGTCCCCGGAGCCCAAGCGATCGTCACGAC
Source organism: Kiritimatiellia bacterium (assembly GCA_017521065.1). Lineage (GTDB taxonomy): Bacteria > Verrucomicrobiota > Kiritimatiellia > RFP12 > UBA1067 > UBA1731. Next base: position 4,866 of record JAFXEA010000150.1, read on the forward strand.
GGGCGCTACGGCAATATGCCTCATTCCAGAACCACCCCATGCCTCGTAATGTCCTTTTGCCCCAGACCGTACCGTCTCCCGTATTTTCCCAAAATTCTACCGCCGTCTCAGGTCCCGATGGATTGATTTGCACCTCAGGCTTGCCGGTTACCCGATCCTGCGTCCAGTAGTCGCGACACCACTCGCGGACATTGCCGAGCATATCGTACAGTCCGTATCCATTCGGATCCAGCAACCCGACATCATGCGTCTCATCTCCTGCATTCGCAGAATTCCATGCAACCTTCAACGCGTCTGCATAGGAAGTCCCGCCCCCCACATTGTTGTATCGAGTGAGCGTACCTGCACGGCATGCGTATTCCCATTCCGCCTCTGTAGGAAGATCAAACGTAATCCTGTTCTCCGTCAACGCACGTAATAATCCCATGAATGAATCCGGCGACACCGAAAATCCTGTCTTCGGCCAGTCATAAGTCGGCTCATTTCCTCTAAGATTGATGTAACGTACACACTCGACAGGACGCTGATGACTTGTATTCGACTTGAACTGACTGGGCTTGTTATTTCTCAACACATGTGCGTATTGACGCTGCGTCACCTCGAATACGCCCATGTAATAGTCATCTGTAAGCTTTACCGCATGCTGATCCTCCGATCCGTCCTCACACCTGTCGCTTTCATCAGCAGGAGACCCCATCAGCCACTCCTTGCCCGCAGCCGGAATGCGGCGCAGAACGAGTTTTTCCGTCTTGCACACGACATTATGGATACCTCCGTCCCATGGGAACGTTTCAGGAGACGTGTAATACCTCAGGTTGTCGCCGTCGACCGTGACATCCACAACCATGTAATCAGGCGGAGACGTCAAAGGCCAAGCGGTGACGATAGCTTCAAGTGGAACATCAAAAGCATCCACCTTCCAATCCTTGTCCGGATACCATGTCACCGAATATGCTGACTTGCCACCGACCTTGCGATTTACATCACCTGAAAGCGAACGCACAGGAGCAGGTGCGGACATACCTTCCGGATGTATGTCCACCGTCACCACAGCCGGAGAATCCCCCAACGTGTATGTAATGGTCACTGTACGCGAAGTGGGATCCTGAACCACCGATTCTACCGAAACGGATAGAGCCGAAGCTGTAACGACAAGCGCAGAAGCAATCGAAAGCAAAAGAATTTTTCTCATATCCCCATCTCCTTTCATTTGATCTCGCACGCCGCCCATAAACGGAACCCGTGATTGTCACGTCTCTGATCGGGCGCCCATCCGAACTGACGGCTGGAGCACCTCGTATTGGCCGCCCCCCAGTAATAGCCTCCACCGCGCGCAACCCGGATTGAGCCGGTAGTAGGCCCGCAAGGTTCGATCTCTGCATCACCCGACGATTTTGCTTCACGCCAGTCAAGGCACCATTCACCGACATTTCCCAAAGTATCGTAAAACCCCCATGCATTAGGCTGCAGCAGCCCGACAATATGAGCATATCCGTTCTGACCGCCTTCATTGCCAGGCCATTTCGCATTCCAAGCGACATTGGTGGAGGCGACATCCGATTCATCCTGTATCCCGTACCGGTACGGGCTATCGGCTCGCGCCATGAACTCCCATTGCGCCTCAGTAGGAAGATCAAAAAGCACACGATCCCCTGTGATTGACCTGAATCTCCCAATGACACTCGAGGAATCAACGGAATGTCCTTTGCTTGGCCAGTCTTGCGCTCCACCGGCAGCCATATTCCCGCGCAGATCGTTCGGCGATACGCTGTTGGCCGCACAACGCAGATCGCGGCACGTTCCCTTCGTCTGACCGGTAACAAGACGTATCTGCCATTGCGTCACCTCGTATACACCCATATAGTAATCGTTTGTCAGTGTAACCAGATGGCATTCCTCGGAAATTGTGTTTACAGAGTTGTTTTTGTATGGACTTTCCCTCCCGGCCTCGACAGCGGGAGACCCCATACGCCATTCACGCCCGGCTGCATAAAGACGTTTCATCAGCAGCCAATCCGTTTTAAACCTGTCGTCCGTAACCGGATAGGGAAGAGCCTCCTCCGATGGATAGAAACGCAGGTTATCCGTCCCCTCGGGCAGAGCCAGATTGACCGCCATGAACAAATGCGGTGAATTCAACGGCCAGGCTGTCAATTTAACGGCTCCATTTGTCACAGAAACACCCACAGGTGCATCAGACTGCGGATACCATCGAAATTCATGATTCCCAGACTGAAGTATCCTGTTTATGTCTCCGCTTACGGAACGTACACCAATACCGGACACTTCAACGCCGTTTGTGCAAAACGCCGCCGTTACTATGGCTGGCGCGTTTAAGGTGTACGCAACCGTCACAACATGGGTCTCATCTTGTGCAACTTCAAACGTATCCGCATCAAGGAGCGGACCGTCCGCAGCGGCATGCAACGCCATGAACCCGGCACATACCGAAAGCACCGTCAGGCCTCTTCCAGACCTTTGGCGGTGATTCCCCGCATAACCCTTATCGGGCAGTTTTTTTTGTGGTCATGTCATCCTCCTTGTTATGGATTGAAATTACGGTCTATCCGTCATGTCGAACACAAGCTCTCCACCCTGCATAATCTGACAATGCTTCAGAATAAAACCTTTGAAAGGACGCCCGTTCAGCATGATCGACTTTACATAACGGTTCCTTTCCGAAATGTTCCGTGCCGTTACCGTAAATGTTTTCCCTCCGGCTAGGCGCAACCTTACACACGGCAGCTGCGGAGCTCCGATCACATAGTCTCCACCGCATGGATTGAACGGATAGAAGCCCATTGCTGCAAACACATACCATGCGCCCATCTGTCCACAGTCGTCGTTTCCACAAAGCCCGTCCGCGGTCGGCGTATAGAACCGCGTTGATATCTCGCGCAACCGCTCCGCCACACGGTCCGGACGATCCGCGTAGGCATAGAACCATGCAACATGGTGTGACGGCTCGTTGCCGTGACAATACTGTCCAATCGTGCCGGTAACATCCTGCATGAAGCTAAGGTTCACTGACTTGTCGGTGTTGCCGAAAAGCGCATCAAGCTCCGCAGCGAACTTCTGTTTTCCCCCCATGGCATCTACCAGCCCCTCCGGATC
>JAFXEA010000151.1 GCA_017521065.1 Kiritimatiellia bacterium
GACGCTTGAGCTGACCGCCGGAAAGCCCCTCTTCAGTGGCGGAGATCTCCTGTCCTACATACGCGATGCGGCATCCCTTTTCGCGTATGACCTCCCCGTCATCCGGTTCGATGACACCGGCAAGGATTTTCAGGAGCGTGGACTTTCCCTCGCCGTTCCTTCCGGTGACGCAACTGCGTTCGCCCTTCTCTATCGAAAGCGAAACGGAATCAAGAACCGCCGGACCGCCGAACGCAATCGACACCTCGCGCAAACTGACTAAAGCCATCTTTCTTTTCCTTGCCTCCCAAACGGCAAAACGCCTCAAGGATAGTATCTGTCACGGGCTTCCTTGAGAAGATCCACGCTTTTGAGCACTTTCGATATCTTAGGCTTGTCTGGCGTGTCAGGGATCGTCATCGCCCACGACGCCGTATAAAATCCCTTGAGTCTGGATGGATCGATGCAATCCTTGCAGTGTTTGACAACCGCATCGGCGGAACCATCCTCCGCCCAGTTCGATGTGCACGGGAGCTGATCGAAACCGGCCTCTTCGAGAACCCTGAACGCCGCTGCGCCATTTACCGTTTCACCCCAGCCGCCTTTCTTCTCGAACTCATAGTTCCATTTGAGCTTCTTCTCCGAGAAATCGGTGCGGTAGTACCAGTTGCTCTGAAGCACCCCCTTGGACATGCGCTTGACGTATTCATCACGCCCAATCCATATCGCATCAGACCACATCACAGCGCGAGCGCCATGCTTCTCGACCTGTCCGACCGTATAGAACAGGTCATGCCACCACAGATCACCCTGACGGCATGTTGAATGGTAGTGGTTGAACTGCGCAATCGCCATCTCCTCATCGAAACCGATGTGGAAAAGCTTTGGATTGCCGAATATCTCGCAGGTGTCACGTATCACATCGGCCACAACCTGATAGTATTCCTTTGTCGAAACCATGCGATGATATTCCTTGAGCCATGAATCATGGCACGTAGAGAAATTGAGCTTCGGAATCGGCTGCATTCCGAGCGAACGGATGCGGGCAAGCTCCTTCTGCATCTTTTCGACGCTCCATGTACCTGGCACGGAAAGCTCAGGATGGCTCGGATACGCCATGCCTTCGCCAAGATCGATGAACACCGTGTTCATCTTCTTTGCCGCCATATTGTCTATCGCCTTCTTCCACAGATCATCCCGACACTGGAGATAGCAGCGGTAAGAGCTGCGTCGGCGTCCGCTTGGTCCCACCGGATTTGGACGTATCTTCTCCTCTTCTGCGCTTTTCGCCCACTCGTCCGGCGCATGCAGAAAGTCATCCCACATGTTGGATCCGAGATGGATCAAACTTCCCCATATCTGCTCTTTCATTACGGAACACCTCTTTCTGTCTATGTTTTGACACCTATCAAGTTTTGAATTATACCATAAGGAAGCAGACGCTACAGGTCAACCCACTTCCCGTTGGACTTGTTCGATTCAAGCGCGGCATCCACAAACTGTATCGTCCTGCGTCCTTCACGAGCCTGCGGGAAATCGCAACCTTTGACGCCGTTGATCGCAGCGCAGAATTCGCGATAATGGTTTGCAAACGCCTCGATGAACCCCTCGTGATGTCCGGCAGGTATGCGAGAACAGCGTTTCGCGACAGGCGAGATCCCTTCGACATATGGCGCATTGCGCTTGTATATACGCTCAGGACCGAAGGCCGGTTTCACATGAAGATAGTTTCCTTCCTCCACATTCCATACAAGCGAAGCCTTTTCGCCATAGACGCGAAGACGGATCCCGTTCTCCTCGCCGGTTGCGATCTTTGAAGTGACCATAACGGCCTTCGCTCCCTTTGAGAGCCTTATCAGGATGGATGCGTCGTCATCAAGAGTGTTGCCCGGCGCGAAGGATGAAAGATCTGCGGCGATGCGCTTGATCTCAAGTCCCGTCACATACTCGATGAGATGTGCGCCATGCACCCCGATGTCCGCCACCACGCAGCTTTTGCCGGAACGTTTGGGATCCATCTTCCATGCATTGCGCTTATCAAGAGGCTTGGTGAAGTCTATCTTGCGGAAACTGCCCTGCTGATACTCCATGACGACCTTGCAGATGCGCCCCAGCTCCCCGTTCTTCACAAGATCGCGGGCAAGCTTCACCATCGGATATCCCGAATAGGTGAACGGCACTCCAAGTATCCGTCTCTTTCTGCGGGCAAGCTTTTCAAGGTCAATGGCCTCCGCTGCGGTGACGGAAAGCGGCTTCTCGCACATCACGTTCATGCCAGCCTCAAGTGCAGCCTTGGCGATTGCATAGTGCGAATCGTTTGGCGTACACACAGCAATGAAATCGATACGCCCTTTTTCGGCGGCAATCAGACTCTGCCAGTCGGCATAGACACGATCCGGAGCCACACCCAATTCAGATGCCGTCGCACTATTGGCTTCTGCATCACGGGTGAAACAGCCTGCCACGATATCGGCAAGATCGTCCATTCTTATCGCGGCACGGTGCACAGGGCCTATGAATGACCCTTTGCCGCCACCCACCATTGCATATTTCAAACGCTTCATATTCACGATAGCCATAAAAAGAGGTAAGGTCGCGCGTCTCCGCGCGACCGCACACCGAAAGCCAGGCAGGGCGGCACATCCTCAGACCGCCGCCCCATCCAATCATCAGACTCCGGAGTAACACACGAAGCCGCCGTCAACCGGAAGCGTCACGCCCGTAACGAAGGACGCATCGTCCGAAAGGAGGAAGCGTGCTGCGCCATGGAGGTCGCTGGGCTGACCGAACTTGCGCATAGGCGTCTTAGCGAGAACCTTGTTGCCGCGCGCGGTCGGGGTCTTGCCGTCCTTCTCCATCATGAGGAAGCGGTTCTGATTGGTGATGAAGAAGCCCGGAGCGATTGCGTTCACGCGGATTCCCATAGGCGCAAGGTGCGTCGCGAGGAAGGACGTGAAGTTCATGATGCCCGCCTTGGCGGCACCATAAGCGGCAACCTTGGTAAGCGGCTGGTAGGCGGCCATCGAGCAGAAATTGAGAACCGCGCCGCCCTTCTTGAGCATCTCCTTGCAGAGCACCTGGCAGGGAAGGATGGTGCCGACGAGGTTGAGCTTGTTCACGAACTCGAAACCTTCCGGCGTAAGACCGAAGAACGTATCCTCGAGCTTCGTATCCTTCGTCATCTGCTCGGCCGGGGTCGTGCCCTTCGGATGGTTGCCGCCTGCGCCGTTGATGAGCACATCGATGCGCTTCCACTTTTTGAGAACAGCCTTGCATGCAGCCTCAAGGGATGCCTTGTCGAGAACGTTGGCTTCGATAGCGAGAGTCTGGGTAAGACCCTTCTTGGCAAGCTTGGCGCAGAACGCCTTTGCGACATCGCCACGCAGATCGAGCACCGCGACCTTCGCGCCGTGACGGAGAAGATCCTCTGTCATGCTGGAGCAGAGAACTCCTGCAGCGCCTGTGCAGACGATAACCTTTCCTTCGACGCCCTTGTCCTTGACAACCTTCATCTTAGATTCCTTTCGTTTTTGTTGATGATATAAGATGGTTGCTCGTGCTGCCTAAAAAACAGCCCTTAGCCACAACGCCCAAAATTATACCACAAAAACCGATTTAAAAGAATGAAACTCAGCAGTGTGTCGCTGAACAGCGTAAAGCTGTCACGGGAGGGGCAACGTCCCCGTTGCCCGGTTCGCCACCGTTTCACCTGCTTTTTTAAGGCAGCGAGGAC
>JAFXEA010000152.1 GCA_017521065.1 Kiritimatiellia bacterium
ACCTACTCCATTCTCACCGATAAGTGTCGTTGTTATATTAAGTATATGGTCGTTTTTGCCGGATGTAAAACCAAAGGGTCTCTCCTTTGGAGACACTATGGTTGGAGATGCAAGATTCAGGTCAGCGTTTCCCATCTTCAGAACATACCCCGATGCAAGCTTCAAGAATCCGTTATCGTGCGTTGTGTGTGCATTAATCCGCAACACGCTTAAAGAATAATTGGAAGCGTCAAGGTCTCCAATCCACAGATCGCCGCCATCAAAATTATGTATAGCTCCTAACGTAAGACTGCCTTTGACATAATATGTATCATCGGAATCAAGAGGTCCGCTGCCCGATACCCCGTTCAAAGGAGAATCCTTCCAACATTCGCCAGCGTTCTCTCCATGCCATGCGTGATCTTCAGCATACGATCTCTTCAGGTACCATGATCCGGCATGCGCCCCTGCGGCAACAAACAACAACACACCTACCGTCATCAGAACTTTAAAATTCAGACTTTTCATCATTTCCTCCGTATGATTCATATGGTTGGACATCTTGATGTGGATGTGGACACGCGAAAAATTATACATTACCGGGTGAAAGAAAAGCGAAATAAATAAACGAAAAAAGCACGAAAACAAATTTCACAAAATCTGATACAATTACGCCATGAAAGTTATTCTATTCTGCAGGGAGGAGATACATAAATTCACGCCTTATTCCATCAAGGCGACTGAAACTCTCCAACATTATTTTGCCGGAGATTTCCGCATTCAAATGATTGGAAGCAATATCGATGCGGTGCAGTTGCGCAAAGTGATCGCCTTTTGGCGTCCGGCGGGCGCGATAGTTTCGGCCGCGAGCGGATACGGCGTATTCACCCGGCGGAATCTGAAACAGCTGCCGACGGTGTATCTCGACCCTCCCACCATTTCGGCTTCATCATTCAATGTGGTCCAAGACAACGAAATGGATGCGAGGATTGCCGCCACGGAACTGCTTTCACCAGGAATGAAGCACTATGCGTTCGTCGGCAGCCAAAAACATTTCTGGTGGTCTGCGGAAAGAAGCAAAGCGTTCATTTCGGGGATGCGCGCCGCAAATCTTCCATGTTCCACATTCGAGCGCAAACTTCCCGAAGGCGACTATCTCAAGGAGCTCGCGCTCTGGCTTCGCAATCTCCCGAAACCGTGCGGAATATTCGCAGACAACGATGTGACGGCCTTGAAAGTGGTTGAGATATGCTCTACTCTGAACATTGCAATTCCGGAAGAGATAAAACTCGTCGGCTGCGACAACAATACGGATATATGTGAAAAATCCCCGATTCCCATAAGCAGCGTATGTCCGGACTACGAAAACGCCGCAATGCTCTGCGCAAAACTGATCGAAGAACGCATAGCGGATCCTTCAGTGGCGCCACGCACGGTCAAGTATCACGCGTCCGGCCTTGTCCGGCGCACATCAAGCAGCAGTCTAACCAAGTGTGACCGGCGCGTCGACTCGGCGCTAAAACTGATTAACGCCAAGGCATGCGACGGAATAACCGTATCGGATATCGCCTCGGAGCTTGGCTGTTCCGCACGGCTGCTTCAGATGCGTTTCAAGGCCACCGTCGGCACACCGATCAAAGAATTCATATCCGATGTGAGAATGGAGCGGGTTTTGATGATGCTGAAATCCGGCTCAACTCCGATTCAGGACATCGCCAAGGCATGCGGCTACGGAACCGACGCGGCCTTGCGCACCGCGTTCCGCAAAAGACATTTCATGTCTATGAACGAATGGCGTAGACTATACCTCGACTCCCATTGAACAGCAGCCTTTATTTCATCTTAAATCCGTGGAGACAAGACCCTGCAAAATTAATAGGAAATAGTTAATTAAAAGGGCGAAGAGTTTAGGGGGTTTGGGGGCGTTCCATCAGCAGCCCCTGATGACCTGCTGGGATTAATGCCTTACCGTTATAAATGGCAGCAAGATCGGGCCGTCCCGAAAGTTTGTATTCGCGCAACAGCTTCGGTGCTTCCGGATTGACGAAATCCCAAATGCGGACTTCACCTCTGCTTCTTGAAGTGCAAACCACAATCCTTCCGTCAGACCGCGGAATACCGCCAATGCCTTTTGGATGAGAAACCTTCATGACCGGGCCGCGCGTTCCATCGGGATTGACGAATTGATAGCCGCCACCCACCGTATACAGAAACTTGTCTCCGAACGCACATATGCCGTTGCTCTGATTTCCTGCCTTGATCTTTCTGGGATCATCTGTCCTCGCCGGACCTCCATTCCCGGCAAGTGTCGGCCACACAAGCCCCTTCTTGTTCCTATGCGCAGGAAACGCATTCCCTATCGCCCTATCCGGCAGATACCTGTCCCACTGGCAGCCCACCAGAATTCTGCACAGTGGCGTCAACGCATTGAAGTCTTCCAAGTGGAACAGGTCGCAGGTTCCCGTACGCGTGGACAGAACCACTTGGCTTCCGTTTGGAGCCCAGCACCAAAAGGCGACACTTTTGCCTTTTTCCTGCGGCATGCGTCTGGCAATCTCCCGGAATCCTACAGGGCCATCCAAATCATACACACTCCATCCATCCGTTCCCTCGGCAGTCACAAGCCGATCCCCGGCAAAGCAACAATCCGTCACTCTCTTGCCGCCCGTCAACTGCCCGATTTTCTTAAATCCATGCTCAGCCGACACCTCTAGCACATGCAGCCCCGCATCCCCGAATGCGGCATATGCGATATTGCCTCTCAGGCATACGGTCCGCGCCTGACCGGGTTTGGACGGCCGATACACATAAAA
>JAFXEA010000153.1 GCA_017521065.1 Kiritimatiellia bacterium
AACATCGCGGGCTACGTTCTATGATGTAACAGGCTATTTGATTCCTGGCATTTTATCAATAGGTATTGGGTGGACTACTTGTTATATCTTTGGTGGACGTGTTGTTTTGGATGAAACCGTTACTGCATTGGGCAAAATGGGAGGGGTTATTACGACGCTTGTTCTTATTGCGGTAGGTTATGTATGCGGTCATCTTTTAAATTCACTATCAAGCGCCTTTTATGAAAAATGTTTGCTGAAGTCCTGCTTCAAGAAGGCGAAGAATTGGCAAGATCGTTTATCCCAATATGGTCAGGCTCGCAAGTCGATGATTTCGTTTCGTGCAAAGGCTATATTTGGCGTAGATGTTACGGAGTTGCAAAGCTTTGATCTTCGGATACGAGCTGAAGAGAGGCTGCCGCAATCGTTTGTTACGGGTTTTTGTTTTCTTTCGTTTTATGGAATGTGTAGAACACTTTCTTTGATTGCGCTGTTCTCTCTTCCTCTTATTGCAAAATTTGGTTGGGATAGTTGCTGTTGCGTGTGCAAATACGCATGGATTTGCAAAGCATTGGTAGCTTTAATTTTTTCGGTACTAATTGTTGTCATCGCAGTAGCGTTTGCGTATCAATACTTGCGCTTCGTTGCTTATTATTATGATTACTTGGGTAGTACATTGCTGTTTGTTGCAGAAGGAGAGAAAGAGTTTGGCGATAATACAGTACATAGGGACGCGAAGCAAATGGAGTGATAACCCCATGACCTGCCGAATCTCCATAATCAGCGCACAACACGCGTTAGCTAGGGATTTTAAGTCCCTTGCCGATTGTCGCCACACGGAAACGCGCAATCTGGAGGTGTCATGAGCCAGAAAATCTCCATTCGCTTCTACAATGACTGCGAGGTGCGGGCGGTGTGGGACGATGCGGCTTTCAAGTGGTGGTTCTCCGTGCTGGATATCGTTGCCGCCATCAACCGTGAACCCGACTACGCCAAGACGCGGAACTACTGGAAATGGTTGAAGGCAAAGCTGAGGCGCGAGGACAGTCAACTGGTGAGCGCCACTACCCAGTTGAGGTTGGGCACCCCGGATGGCAAACGGCGAATGTCCGACGTCCTTGACGCCGATGGTGTCATTGCACTTGCGAAGAAGATTCCCAACGAGCGCGCGACTGCCTTCCTTGACTGGTTCCTGTACAGCGACAACACGGTTGACGGTCAGAGCAAGAAGAAAGCCTACACGCTTTTTGAAAGCGGACTCTTGAAGAACCTTGAGCCGGGGACGGTCAAGTGTCTTCAGCAGATCCACGCCTATCTGTTCGGCGGGCTTTACGATTTCGCGGGGCAGATCCGCACGAAGAACATCTCAAAAGGCGGATTCACATTCGCCAATGCGCTGCATTTCCCGACGACGCTTCCCGCGATCGAGCACATGCCGGAGGCGACATTCGGCGAGATCATAGACAAGTACGTTGAAATGAACGTGGCGCATCCGTTCATGGAGGGGAACGGGCGTTCGACGCGTATCTGGCTTGATCTGATGCTGAAGCGGTCGCTGAAGAAATGCATTGACTGGAGCCGGGTTGACAAGCGAGCCTATCTTGAAGCGATGCGGGAAAGCGTTTCTGATTCTGCCAAGCTGAGGGAGATGCTGGCGGCGGCGTTGACGGACAAGATCGACGACCGCGAAATGTTCATGAAGGGAATTGACTATTCCTACTACTACGAGGAGCCGGAATGAACGCCTATACCGAAGACAATCTTGTGCAGAAAACGACGGCTGAGTATCTGATCGAATCGCTCGATTGGAATGAGAGCGTCTATGCGATGCAGGAGGTCTTTGGCGCGTCGGGAACGCTGGGGCGTGTTGACGAGGGCGAAGTGCTTCTGGTACGCTATCTCCGGCCCGCGCTCGAACGGCTGAATCCCGGCCTTCCTGCCGGCGTGTACGGCGACGCCATTCGTATTCTTTCCGATACGTCCGTCTTGGAAAGCCTGGACGCCATCAACCGCGAGAAATACAAACTGCTCCTCGACGGCATCCCCGTGCGCTACACGACGGCGGACGGCACGAAGAAGAAGGTTTATCTGCGAGTCTTCGATTTTGACAATCCCGGCAACAATCACTTTCTTTGCGTGCGTGAGCTATGGCTGCGCGGCTCGCTCGGTCGTCGTCGCCGTGCGGATGTTGTCGGATTTGTGAATGGTGTGCCGCTCGTGTTCATGGAACTTAAGAATGTCACGAAGGATATCTCCATCGCCTATCGCGACAATTTCTGTGATTACCGCAAAGTTGTGCCGCAGATTTTCCATTTCAACGCTTTTGTGATTTTGGCAAACGGCATTGATGCGAAAATAGGAACTCATTCCTCTAAGTTCAAGTTCTTTCACGCATGGAAGCGGCTTGCTGAAGAAGAACACGGTGCAGTGGATATGGAGACGTTGCTTAGAGGCACTTGCTCAAAATCGGCGCTTCTCGATCTATTTGAAAATTTCATCGTGTATGACGAGTCTGCTGGGAAGTTGGCTAAAATTCTTGCTCGCAACCATCAGTTTTTAGGCGTAAACAAGGCGGTGAAGTCCGTTCAGAACCGTAAGGGAGCAGGAGCTAAGTTAGGTGTCTTCTGGCATACGCAGGGCTCAGGCAAGAGTTATTCGATGGTTTACTTTACGCGCAAGGTCCATCGCAAACTCGGCGGCAACTTTACATTTCTGGTTTTGACGGATCGCGACGAACTTGATACCCAGATATATAAGACATTCGTGGGGTGCGGTGTTGTTGATAACGACAAGGATGAGTGTCGGGCCGCAAGCGGTTCGCATCTGAAGTCGCTTCTTGGACAGCATAAAAGCCATGTCTTTTCGCTTATTCAGAAGTTCAATGAAGATGTGCGCCTGGGTGAGGCCTATACGCTTCGAGATGACGTTATTGTCATTTCGGACGAAGCGCATCGCTCTCAATACGGACTTTTGGCGCTCAACATGCGCAACGCCCTGCCGAACGCCGGGTACATCGGCTTCACGGGCACGCCGCTCTTCAAGGGCGACGAGCTGACGAAGCAGGTGTTCGGCGACTACGTCTCCAAGTACGACTTCCAGCGTGCCGTTGATGACGGCGCGACGGTTCCGCTCTACTACGACGCGCGCGGGGAGAAGCTGAGCGTCGCCACGCAGGACATCAACGAGAAGATCGCCGAAAAGCTTGCGGCGTTTGAGGCAGAGGGGGTTGACGTCGCCGAGAAGCTGGAGTCGGAGCTAAAGCGCGACTACCACGTCATCACGGCGTCGAAGCGCCTCGACCAGATCGCCCGCGATTTCGTTCGCCATTATTCGGCGTCGTGGGAGAACGGCAAGGCGATGTTTGTCTGTATCGACAAGTTGACGTGCGTTAAAATGTACGATCTGATAGTCAAGTATTGGAAGGAAGAGACGGCTTCTGTCGAAGCGAAACTTTATGCCGCGGAGGATGAACAGGATGAGGTGTACCTGCGGCGGCGCTTGGCGTGGATGAAAGAGACGATAGCGGCGGTTGTTGTCAGTGAAGAGCAGAATGAAGACGAAAAGTTCGCTCGTTGGGGACTGGACATTCTGCCTCACCGCAAGGTGATGAAGGAAGGAATGGATCTTCCAGAATCATTTAAAACAAAACTCGAGTATGTGGGGCGTGAGCGCATGGGAGTGGACGAAGCGTTCAAGACGGAAGGGCATCCTTTTCGCATTGCAATCGTCTGCGCTATGTGGTTGACGGGATTTGATGTGCCGTCGTTGGGTACATTGTATCTCGATAAGCCGTTGAAGGCGCATACGCTCATGCAGGCTATCGCCCGTGCCAATCGTGTTGACGAAGGGAAAAACAACGGGTTGATTGTAGATTACTGCGGTATCTTGAAGAATCTCCGGCAGGCGCTTGCCACGTTCGCCGTCGGAAGCGGCGCGGACGGCGTCGGAAACGACGGTGGCGAAGACCCCGTGAAACCCGAGGACGACTTGCTGCACGAGCTGGATGAGGCGATTCGCCTTGTACGCGACTGGCTGGCGGACAAGGGCGCGCCGCTCGCCGCGATTGTCGAAGGCGAGGGGTTCGCCAAGAACGCGGCGATCAACGCCGCGAAGGAGACGGCAAATGAGAATGACTAATCGCGAAAGCGGTTTGAGGTTCTGTGCCGCACAGTGTTCTCGAAGTTCAAGGCCTGCATCACGTTTGCAGGGGTCAATCGCTACCGCGAGGAGT
>JAFXEA010000154.1 GCA_017521065.1 Kiritimatiellia bacterium
AAGTCCACGTCTATATCGGGCATGGAGATTCGATCCGGATTCAGAAAACGTTCGAAAAGCAGATCGTACTTCAGAGGGTCGACGTTCGTGATGCCGAGCGCGTACGCCACTGCCGCGCCGGCGGCGGAGCCGCGTCCCGGGCCAACCCACACGCCCATTTTACGAGCCGCGGCAATATAGTCGTGCACGATGAGAAAGTAGCCGGGGAAGCCCATCGTACGGATCGTATCAAGCTCGAACTGGACACGCTCAACCGTATCCTTCGGAAGATCGTCACCCCAGCGGTTCCTCGCGCCCTCCCACACGAGAGAGGCAAGATACTCCGCCTCGAACTGGATACGTATCGCCTTGTCGTAACCGCCGAACTTCTTCACACGCCCTTCTGGATACATCCCTTCAAGAGTAGCCTCGTCATACTTCTCGCGGAAACCCTCTTCCGTGCCGAAGGACACGGGAATGTCAAACTTCGGCATGATGGGATCGGAGTCGAGCTTATACTCCTCGATCCGTTCGGCAACCTCAAGCGTATTTTTCAGGAATTCCGGATTCTCCGGAAAAACCTTGAGCATCTCCTCTTCCGGCTTGAACCATTCCTCGCCGGAATAGACGAGACGCCCCTTCTTCGTCGCTTCGTCGTCATCATCGATCTTCGGAGGATCGCTCATCTTCTTTCCGGTGGAAAGGCAGAGCAGCACGTCGTGCGAATCGTTGTCCTCGGCGTCAAGGAAGTGGACGTCGTTCGTGGCAATGACGCGGATGTCCAGCTTCTTCGCAATTTCGATCACGCCCTTGGTGACGATCTTCTGACGGTAGTATATCCCCTTCGGTGCGCCGTTCATCATCGGCCACACCTTGGACTTGTGCTCCATCACCTCAAGAGAGAAATCGTCCCCGAAAAGATCCTTGTGCCATTTCGCAACGCGCTCCGCCTCGTCCATGCGCCCGTTGTCTATCGCCCTTGCGACCTCGCCCGCAAGACAAGCCGACGAGCAGTGGAGTCCTTCATGATACTTCTCCAGGAGAGCATGGTCAATTCGCGGACGGTAGTAGAAGCCGTTGATGTACGATTCCGAGACAAGCCGCACAAGGTTGTGATAGCCTGTGAGGTTCTTTGCGTGAAGACAGAGGTGATAACGCGTTTCGCCCTTGTCACGGTCCTTGTAGTCGCGGTTCGTTACGTACACCTCACAGCCGAGAATCGGCTTGATCTTCGGCAGCCCCTCGAAATTCTTCTTCGTGGCGTTGCAGGCATCATGGAACGCCTTGAGCGCAAAGAGGTTTCCGTGATCGGTTACCGCAATTGCAGGCATTCCCCACCTGCGGGCGCGTTCGACCAGGGGGTTTATCTGGCACTGCCCGTCAAGCAGGGAATATGTTGTGTGCAGATGGAGATGTACGAAATCGCTCACGTCACTTCACCACGAAGTTGACCATGCGCTTCGGAACCGCGACCACCTTGACGAGCGTCTTGCCCTCTAGGAACTTAGCGACATCGGGAGACTGTTCCGCCATCGAGCGCATCTCATCCGGGGTGGCGGTGACAGGCACCTTGATACGTCCACGGAGCTTGCCCATGACCTGAACCGGAATCTCAACCTCGTTGTCGACGAGCGCGGCGGGATCGTAGGACGGCCACGGCTCGTAGGCGAGCGTGTTGCCGTGTCCGAGGAACTGCCAAAGCTCTTCGCCAAGATGCGGTGCGAACGGCGCAAGACAAAGCGTAAACTTCTCAGCAGCCTCACGTGCGAGAGTCTTGGACGGCCATTCGTTGAGGAACACCATCATCGCGGAGATGCCTGTGTTGAAGCAGAGTCCCTCGAGATCCTCGCCGACCTTCTTGACCATCTTTGCGAGAGCGCGAGCTTCGTCTGCGGTGAGCTGACGATCCTCGATCGGATTCTCCGTGACGAACTTGCACGAACGCTTGAGGAAGCGGAACACACCTTCGACACCCTTTGTGGACCAAGGCTTGACGGCCTGGAGCGGCCCCATGAACATCTCGTAGAGACGCAGGGAGTCAGCACCGTAGTCGCGCACGACATCGTCGGGGTTGACGACGTTCTTGAGCGACTTCGACATCTTCGCGGGGAATTCCGTAAGCAGCTCCTCTTCACCGCCTTCCTCTTCGCTGCCGTAGGGCTTGCCGTCCTTCCAGACGACACGGTCGGTCGGGACAAGCACGCCGCGCGAAGTCTTGTACGCGATGCCAAGGATCATACCCTGGTTCACGAGACGCTGGAACGGCTCCTTCGTGGGCACGAGACCAAGGTCAAAGAGAACCTTGTGCCAGAAGCGTGCGTAGAGCAGATGGAGTACCGCATGCTCCGCGCCGCCGACATAGAGATCGACGGGCAACCACTTCTTCAGAAGCTCCGGATCTGCAAACGCATTGTCGTTCAGCGGATCGATATAGCGCAGATAGTACCAGCAGGAACCGGCCCACTGAGGCATGGTGTTCGTCTCACGGACACCCTTCTTGCCAGTGGCCGGATCGACGACGTTGAGCCACTCCGCAGCCTTTGCGAGCGGCGGTTCACCGGTGCCGGTCGGCTTGTAGTCTTGAAGGACAGGAAGCGTAAGCGGAAGATCCTTTTCATCGACGAGCGACTGCGTACCGTCCTCCCAGTGGATGACAGGGAACGGCTCACCCCAATAACGCTGACGGGAGAAGAGCCAGTCGCGAAGCTTGTACTGAGTCTTGGCGCGGCCGCACCCCTGCTCCTCAAGCCATGCGATCATCTTCACCTGCGCATCCTTGACGGAAAGGCCGGTGATGAAGCCGGAGTTCACCATCACGCCGTCGGCGATGTCCGTATAAGCGACATCAGCCGTGTACGGCTGACGCTGTTCCGAATCCGAGGGAGGGGCAACGTCCTCGTTGCCCGGCGTACGCTGCTCTGAATCCGAGGGAGGGGCAACGTCCTCGTTGCCCTTCTTCGCGACTACCTGATAGATTGGGAGGTTGAACACCTTGGCGAAATCGAAGTCGCGCTCGTCATGAGCCGGAACGGCCATGATCGCACCGGTTCCGTAGGAAGCGAGAACGTAGTCGGAGATGAAGATCGGAATCTGTTCGCCGTTCACGGGATTGACACCCATCACACCATTGAGCTTGACACCGGATTTCTCCTTGTTGAGCTCGGTACGCTCAAGATCGCTCTTCCCGGCAGCCTTCTTCTGGTAGGCCTTCACCTCGTCGGCGTTTGCGAGTTTCCCTTCTTCTAGCCACTTGGCGACAAGCGTGTGCTCAGGGGAGAGCACCATATACGTCGCGCCGAAAAGCGTATCGCAGCGCGTCGTGAAAACGGTGATTTTCTCTGGCTGAGTGCTCTCACCGGGCAGCGGGGACGCTGCCCCTCCCGACGCAAACACAACACCGAAATCGACGAGGGCGCCGGTGGACTTGCCGATCCAGTTGCGCTGCATCTCCTTGATGCTCTCGGGCCAGTCGAGATCGTCAAGATCTTTCAGCAGACGTTCGGCGTACTCCGTGATCTTGAGCATCCACTGGCGCATCGGACGGCGCTCTACAGGATGATTGCCGCGTTCGGAACGTCCGTCAATGACCTCTTCGTTTGCAAGCACCGTGCCAAGTGCGGGACACCAATTCACCGGAACCTCGGCAACATATGCGAGTCCTTTCTTGTACAGCTGCTCGAAAATCCACTGTGTCCACTTGTAGTATTTCGGATCAGTGGTGTTCACCTCGCGGTCCCAGTCGTACGAGAAGCCGAGCATGCGGATCTGCTCGCGGTAGCGGTCGACGTTCTTCTTCGTGGTCACTTCGGGATGGGTGCCGGTCTCGACGGCGTACTGCTCAGCCGGAAGGCCGAATGCGTCCCAACCCATCGGATGGAGAACGTTGAATCCCTTCATGCGCTTGTAGCGGCAGAGGATATCCGTTGCGGTGTAACCTTCCGGGTGACCTACGTGCAGCCCCGCGCCCGAAGGATACGGGAACATGTCAAGGCAGTAGAACTTCTCCTTGGTGTTGTCGTAGCCGTCGCACTTGAACGTCTTATTGTTGAGCCAATAGGCCTGCCATTTCTTTTCGATTGCTGAAAAATTGTAGTCCATGTCTGTTTTAGAGTTTAGAGTTAAAAGTTAAAAGTTGAGAGTTTGTCTTGGTATGGCGCGATGTCCCCATCGCACCGTCTGCGGCGGATTGAGGACAAGCCGCCCTGCCACCTTCATCGCCACGAGCCCTACCATATCTGAAAAATCAGTTTCCATCGCCTGTGCCGATGCTCGGCTCAAGGAACGCGTTCTCGTCATTGAGCTGGTACACCGTGACCGGAGGACGGTTCGTGTCGTGGTTTATCGCCCATCTGTAGAAGATTTGGCTTCCCGGATGTTTGTACCATTCATACGAATATCCCGGCGACCCCTTGCTGAACGGATCGGCGATATCCACAACACGGGTGAAACCGTTGGTGAAGCTGTCAGGACCGAAGGTGAACCAACGGAGCGGACGGTAGATGTTGTTGACCTTGCCGTTCTGCAGTGCGCCGGTGATCTTGAACGTAACGGAATCCCAATCATTGTCGGGAAGCTTCTCATTGTAGTCGTAGCTTGTCGAACCAGGTTCAAGACCACGAAGCATACTAGGCGGATGGGCTTCACCGGTAAATCTGTTGGTGATCATCATCGTGACAGCAACACGGATGTTGGTCATGAGACCACCATAGGCGATGTTCGTCTGCGTATTCGGGATGGCGCCGCTTCCCATGCCGCCCTTGAACACCCAATCGGAATTCTCAAACGTACCCGCAGGAGATTCAGATACCGGCGGAATGTCAAGCCAATACATCTGCTTGAGGCTCATGAGATATTTGTTGACACCGTCCGGCTTGTATGGTGTATCGTTGAGAAGCCAGAACTCCGCAAGTTTGATGTCGCCCTCCTCGTAGTTCTGCAGCCAATCCACGACGGCGGGATAGTACGGGTCATCCTTGGCGATACCCTTGTCTCCAAGCGCCGCAATCTTGGAGGAGTCCTTGACGGATGCCATCACCTCGAACTTGCGGTTCTCGGGGTCGGACATCTTGAGCCCGCTCAGATCGAGCGTCCATATGCTGTGGCGACCGGTCTTCGAAACCATATTCGTCGCTTCCGATGGAGCGGCAGCCTTTCCGTATTCATTGGTGACGACCCTATCCATTTCGAACCACTTCTTCACCACATACACAATGCTCGTGGAGAACGTGCCGTCCGCCCCCTGCGGAACTATGATCACAGCCGATGTATTCGTGACGTTTCCAATCACCATCGACAGCGAATTGATGCTGCCGGGATCAATATCAGCATAGATCCAAAGGTTTGTACCGGAAGGCGGCTCGAAGTAATTCGGATCGATCAGATGCAACTCGCCATCAGCCGTGACGTTCACCTTGCCGGGTGTCTGCTGCATCATGTTGGTCCAGCAGGATTCGCTTTCGCCATGGCTTGTGTACACACCAAGCGACATAGCCTTTCTCTGTCCCTTGCTGTTCAGACGCTCACCATAAGCGTCGGCACCGGAATATATCCAGTCATGGCCAGGCAGTTTCGCCTTGAGGTTCTTCAGAAGGTTGGTTCCCTCATAGAGGTAACGGACACGACTTGTCGATGTGTTCGTGCTCATGAACACAACCTCGTGCTCAATGATGCCTGTAGGACGCATCAGGCGAAGCGCATACGGATTAGACACATCCACAACCCCCTTCTCGAATGCATCCGAACTCCAGGTGCCGTCATTCACGTCGGAATACTTGTTCGCCGCCTTCGTATTCGGAGACTGAAGCGCGACGAACGCATATGAGTTTGTCGCATTGACGCTCTTGTGCGCAACCACGCCATCCACGCCAAACCTTGCGACATTCTTGGCGTCGTACTTGTCGTCGTTCTTGATGCACTGGACGGACCAGCCCGTCATGTCGAATCCCTGCGGAACCGCGAACTCCACGAACTGGCACTTGTCATCGGTGGTATCGCCGTCAAACATGTTTATTTCGTTGATCCAAGCGCGCTTCGGGGAGATTGTGTCGAGCACCGTATATGCGCTGAACTCAGTGTTCACCTTGTTGTAATCGGTGATTCCGAAATACCAAGTCGGCATTTCCCAGTCAGTCCTGGAAAGCTCATGCGGATCCTGCTCGATTCCGTTCTTGTTCTTGTACTCTGCCCAGATGTGATACTGCACGATCTGGTATCCGTACTCGCCCGCCTGCTGCGGAGGGATGAACGCAGACGCATCGTTGGGATGGCTACGATACACAAGGTTGTTCACCGACCACTCATCGGCACGCTTGAGCTCCACCTTCTTCGTGGCGTACTTCTCTTCCTTCCAGTTCTTGTATCCCCATGGCCTATCACCTGCATACCACGCCATATAGACCTTGATGGAATCCACATCTAACTCGTCCTCCATTCCGGCGGGAATGACCTGCACCTGCATGCCGAAGGTTTCATTGAGGATAGGCTGCTGATCAGGGCTATCGATGTTCAGAACCTGCTTGTTGTCTCTAGTGCCTTTGCGGAACGCATATGCATTCTTAAGTGCAACCTTCGGAGCCATCGGCTGCGTGACCACCACTTCATCAATAAGAACACGCTGGATCGGAGCAGGGTTCTTCGTGCCATGGCTACCGAACGGCTGACCAGACTCCTCCTGGTTCTGGCGGCCCTCCGCCGCACCCCATGTCGTAAGACGCAATGCCTGATAGTCGGACTGCGATGTCGGGATGCGCCACAGGAACGGCTCGAACACCGTCGTGCTCGCCTTGACCTCGATGTTCGTAAGGACATCCCACTTGGCGTCATCCTCTTCTCCCGGATCTGCACAGGCGGAGATCGTCACCCATCCGCTGGAAGTAAGATTCGTCTCCAGCACACGGGCCTTGAACATCACCGCGCCGATGCGGTTCGTGAAACGGGGCGTCTGCACGAACGGGTCGTGCTTGTCGTAGTCGGCCTGCACGAAAGACTCCTCGTCTTTCACCGCAAAAAGCGGGTTTCCCGGATCGCCTTCCTTGGACGGATTGTTCATGTCCGCGAAGGTCCACCCTGACGGCATAACACCAGTGAAGTTCAAACCGAGGCTTCGTCCGGGACCGAGAGTGACGGGATCGTAGAGCGAGCTCCACTCAAGCTTGTAGGTGGGCATGATGTTCCAGCCCCACCAGCTGCGGTCGTCAAGCTCCGGCTCGTCGAACACCTTCATGCCGGTAACTATGACCGTACCATACATGGAATCAAGCTCGTTGGTTGCCCCCTTGCGCGCCTCTGCAACAATCGCAGGATCCATAAGCAGTCGCACAATGCCGCTTATTGGTGAGCGCAGACCAATCAGGATGTTCGTGGAGCCTTGCGCCCTGCGGCCATCCTCGATCTTTGAGAATTCAATCTTCTCATAATCGGACCAACCATTGCTGAGGCTTTCGGAAATGCTTCTGATGTTGGTCGCATCAACGCCGTTCGTCGCC
>JAFXEA010000155.1 GCA_017521065.1 Kiritimatiellia bacterium
ATGCATCGTATAGTCCTTGAGATTGTTGAGATCGGAGAAGATGGACACCTTCGAGAACTTGCTCACACCTGTTATGAAGGTGAAGCGCTGCTTCTCCTCAAGCGTCTTTATCACGGAATAGAACGCCTTAAGAGCATCACGAAACTCCGTCACATCCGGTTTCATGAGATGGCCGAGAAGCGGCTTGTCGTACTCGTCCACAAGAAGCACCATGCGCCCGTCGAAAGATCTGGCGGCAAGCGCGTCGATAAGACGCTTGAACATGACAGCGGGCGTAGTCCCCGACAAACCATCAACCAGCAACTCCCGCGCCCGGTCGGTCAACTGATCAACAAGCAGTTCATTGAACTCATCGACATTACGCGCCTGCATCGACCCCATGTCCAGATGCAGCACGGGCCACTTCTTCGACCAGTCCCACTTCGGTTCGATCTTAAGGCCGTTGAAAAGCTCCCGGCGGCCTTCAAAGAGACACTTCAGCGTGGATACGGCGAGCGACTTGCCGAATCTCCGAGGACGCGCCATGAAGAACTGTGCGCCAACCTCTCCCGACGCCATGACATACAGTTCATCCGTCTTGTCGACGTACGTAAAGCCATCTTCTCGCATACGCGAAAACGAATATATGTCTGTCGCTACCTTTTCCATACCGCAGATTATACCATAAACTCTAGTTCGCTCCGCATGGTGATGGATAGGATGGCACTTTTTCAGTGGGGGTGTGATGCTCAATACTTCCTGGCGGCGAAGTCGACAAGCTGGCGGGTTTCAGGATCGAAGGAAAGAGCGATGAGGTGCAGAGATTTTTTTTTTGGAGCTTCGCTCTTGAATTTTACTTCAGCGTAGGACGTGTACGACGCGTATGACGCGCAGGACAAATTCTTGCTTGAAATTTGCCTATTTAGCTCCGCGCTTTTAAAAGGCCTCGCAACTTACTGCAACATCCGTGCGCGAAGCTTTCTCCTCAAAGTTTTGCAGATGCCAACCTGAAGCATTTCCAGCTCGCAGCTTACTGCAATTCCCACATGCAAAGCTTCTGCCATTTGCCTTAAAATCTCCGGCCACAAGATCCATCCCGTATTTATTGCAGTTGTATACGAGACCATCCATGACTGCAGAAAAGAACTCCGAATCCGCAGTTCCCGGAATCGCAAGCCCGATTGTGCGGTTCACCTTAGACACAAAGGTACCGGACCCCTTTCGCACCGTGACAAGGCCAAGGCGCTTCAGCTCCACAATGCTGCGCACCGCGCTCGGACGCGAAACGCCGAAACGCTGCACTATCTTCGTAAGACTAGGAAACGCGCCGGAACCTGAATAGACTCCGGCGCGAATCTCATCGCGTAAAACCTTCGCAATCTCGCTGTAGTCCATCATCGGCATGACAAGCACCTAAAACAGACTTTTCATCAACATCAAGGACGAGGTTTCAACGTGCGAATGCAGGTTCACATCAGCGAACCTGCACTATCGTTTTACAGGCAGGATGCAGCAAGCTCGTCGAGCGTGATCGCCTTGAGCTTTCCGTACTTCACAAGAGCCTTCTTCGTATAGGGCGATGCGACGACGATGCAATCCTTCTTCGGATTGTCGGCACGTGCCGCAACGTATTCGGCGAGAGCTTTGACGAGATCCGGGTTGAGCTTGTCAAGCACGACAGCGCCTTCGCCACAGCAGTAGGACTCTTCGTCGTTCGTGCCGAACGGCTTGTTGTCTGCCTTGAGGTAGTCGAGCATCTTGTACATGCATCCGCATCCCTCATAGTTGCGCTGGAAGTCGTCAGCGAGAGCATACACCTCACCGGCAGCCTTCTTGAACTTCAGGCCCTTGCCCATGAGGAAGCCGGAAAGGCACTGAACCTTGCACGGAACCTCAACGCCGAATTCAGGATAGTCCTGCTTGAGCGCATTCGCGGCGGCGGGATTGGTGACGATAAGGGTCTTCACGCCAGCATCCTTGAGGAACGCCGCAAACTTCTCAGCCGTGGCCTTGGCCTCGGGCAGATAGCCGAGCACCTTAAGCACCTTGCCGATGCATCCGCCCGTGATGATCCTGGGCGTGACCTTGGCGGCGGCGAAAAGCTTCTTGACGGCGGCGACCACATCCTTGTCGGCGGCGGTCGTCTCGTCGAGGAACCATGCGACATCACCCTTGCCGCCGTCGATCGTCCACTCAGCGGACTTCTCGTACTTGGCGGCGAGCTTCTTGACGGCCTCCGGAGCCTTACCGGCCTCCACGACGTCAGCACGTGCGGCAAGAGCGAGACCGTTCTCGTCATAGTGGTTCACGCAGTGGTGGACGCAGCATGCGGAAAGATCCTGACGGTAGAGGGCATCGATGAAATCTTCATCATCGAAGGAGTTCGTACCCGTCCTCAGGCCGTACATCATGGCCGCACGGATGCGGGGCGTATCCACTTCCGTGAAGCGGACGTTGCCAATGGCGGAGAGATGCCGGCACATGAAGCAGAACCGGCAGTTCATTATTGCGTCTTCAAACTTATCGATATGCATTTTCAAATCTCCTTTCCTGCAGAGCTTAGCATCCGGCGAAACCGAGCTTGCCGGGGTTCATAATGCCGTTCGGGTCAAGCTGCTTCTTGAGACCCTCAAGCACAGG
Organism: Kiritimatiellia bacterium; assembly: GCA_017521065.1. GTDB lineage: Bacteria > Verrucomicrobiota > Kiritimatiellia > RFP12 > UBA1067 > UBA1731. The sequence goes on from JAFXEA010000155.1 coordinate 2,620, forward strand.
CATTGCCGTGCCGTAGAGATCCTTGACGTAGCGGCCGAGCTTGAGACCGACGCCATGATGCTCGTTGATAACGCCGCCGTTCTCGATCGCGGCGCGGATCGCCTTGTCCCAGACGGCGTTGTACAGCGCAGCCGCCTCGCTCTCGTTCGGCGGGACCTTGTCGCCAGGGAAGATGAAGCGCGCATAGAGCATGCAACCCCATTCGTACCAGTGGGAGAAGTGACCGATGAAGCGGGCGTCAGGGAACTCCTTGTTCACGACGTTCTTCATCGCCCAGTACACCTTCTCGATGTGCGCGAAGTCCGCAACCGTGTCGAGCGTACCGAAGGCCTGTGGAACATGGAACATGTATCCCGGATAGAAGAACTTGTACTTGTTCTCCCACCACCATTCACCGCCCTTGGAGCCGAGGTCCTTGCCCTTGAACTGCTTCTCCATGATCTCGCGGGCAGCCTTCATCTGGCAAGCGACGATGTCCTTGCGGCCATCGAAGCCGAACACGATGTATGCGCCCTTGTCGAGATTCATGCCGAACACTTTCGAGACGTGAGTCTTCGTCTCGGTCTCATCATAGAGACGGATCGCGCACGGTCCGAGACGGCTGCGCATGAGCGTGGCGCCGGCCTGCATCGCGGTGTGCATGTCCTTGAAGATGTAGGCGCGGAACTCGCGGGCCTCAGGCTGCGGGTGAACCTTGAGCGTTACCTCGGTGATCACGCCGAGAGTACCTTCGCTGCCGAGGAAGAGCATCGTGAGATCCGGACCGGACGCGTGGCGCGGCACGGGAAGCGTACGGATGATCTCGCCGGTGGGCGTGACGACCTCGAGGGTCATCACCATATCCTCGATCTTGCCGTACTTAGTGGAGAGAACGCCCGTTCCGCGATGCGCAAGGAAGCCTCCGATTGTGGCGCACGCGATGGACGCGGGAAGGTGCATCGTGGAATAGCCTTCCTTGTTGCAGTTCCACTCGAGATGGCGCGCGATAATGCCGGTCTGGCAACGGACGGTGAGAGACTCCTTATCCACGCCATAGTACTTGTTCATGCGCTTCATGTCGAGAATGATGCCGCCATATACAGGCAACGCACCGCCCTGCGAACCGGAGCCGCCACCCCAGGGAACCACGGGGATCTTGTACTGGTTGGCGATCTTCATCACCTTCGCGACCTCTTCGGTCGAACCGGGATGAACGATGAAATCTGCCTTCGGGCATGGTTTGCCGCGATCATGCCACATTTCGGGAATCCAGTAGTAGTCGATGGAGTGCCCGAACTTATCGGCGAACTTGACGTCAACGTTTGCGTCACCAACCGCGTCGGTGAGCTCTGTCCGAATCATTTCGAACATGTAGCTGTCTGTCTTTACTTTCATATTTGCTGACCTTTCCTATGGGTTGTTATTAAACCACATCCACGCTCCAAAAACAAGCGGAAAGAGTGATACCAAATGAAAACTTTTGATAAGAATCTGACAACCTCTCATGTCTGCCGATGAAGGATGATCGCACTCGAACTTTACGCGCATCCCACAATCGGTTTGCCGCATCTGCCGAAGGAAGTACGTGGATAAACGGCAAATGTGCATTTTGAAGGCAGTTCGGATGCGGCAAACACACAGGAAACCGTCCCCTTGTCGTTCTTGCGCGAAAGATGG
>JAFXEA010000156.1 GCA_017521065.1 Kiritimatiellia bacterium
TCCGTCACAAGAACGAGCATGATATGGCTGATGAAAGCGCGGCAATTCTTAATGAATATGTAGCGAAGGATGCGCGCATTAAGATTCTTACACAGGTGAATTCTGGACAGGGGGCAGCGAGGAATAGTGGTTTAGCGGTTGCTAAGGGTGAATATGTTTATTTTATGGATGCAGATGATGAACTAGCTAGTTGCGGTGCTTTAGGCGTGTTAGTGAGAGAATTAGAGTGTAACCGATTAGATATATTGCTCTTTGACGCTGAAATAAGCTATAATGAGAATATAAAGAATAATAATGCTTTTAATAGTAATATGTATATTCGGAGGCATGATTATTCTTCTATCAATACTGGCAGAAATCTTTTTGCGCTACAGTCTAGTAATGATGAATATTCGCCAAGTCCTTGTATTGTGATATATAGGCGTTCATTTCTTGAAGAGAATAACATCCGATTCCCTAGTGAGCGGATTTTTTACGAAGATAATATTTTTATGACGCGCGTATTATTAGCGGCGAAAAGGGCGAGTCATCGCCCATGGCGGTTTTATCTGCGGAAAGTTCATGCTGGTAGTACAGTTACTTCTAAACCGACTATGCGCCATTTACGAGGATATTTAGCGTGTTATCGTGATGTTTGTGAAACACTTTCTCGTGAAGCATGGGATGCGAAGACGCGTAAGGCTCTTCTCGATAGATGCGTTGTCTACAAGCTCAATGTGCGTCGCATAGCCGATTCCTGTCCAGATTTGGTGGTTGAGGCAAAGGTGGAGATGCTAAAAGAAGAATATGATGATTTATGTAAAGTACTTGTTTATCCTCTTGGTGAGAAGATTGTCAATGGTTTTCGATGTCTTCGTGAGCATGGTTTTAGATATACACTAAGACGTATCTTATTTGGACGCCAAGAAAAAGAGTAGTCGATATGTGTTGTTTGTTCCCCTGGGTCTCGAGCTTTTAGTTGGTGGATTTAAGAATAGAAAATGACAAAAAGCAGATATTCAATAGTCGAAAAAATGACAAACTACACCGTTTCCAAAGTTGAAAAAGTGACAAGAGTGTGATATTATATGCTCATCTTAAACATGAGAAAATTTGTATGAACAATGATAAGGCGAAAAATAGAGCGAGAAATTGAGGCTTGGCATCGTGCGCAGATTAATGAGGCTTTGCTGATTGATGGCGCACGTCAGGTCGGCAAGACGTTTATTATCAGAGAGTTTGGGAAACATCATTTTGAGCTCATCTAGGATTTTGTATTTCCCAGTATATCTCGTCACGTTTTTGGAGCATGATCAGTTGCCAGAGGATGCAGTATTCAGGCTCCCTTCTATAGGCGACTTAAAGGTTAATCCGCATTTCCAATAAGATCAAGGAGCAGTCGGTAGTTTGATATGCGTCATGTTATCCCTAAAGTCTCCGTCATAATTCCCGTCTACAATGTCGAAGCGTATCTTCGGCAATGTCTTGATTCTGTTGTAAATCAAACATTGCATGAGATTGAAATTATATGTATTGATGATGGCTCAACGGACGGCAGCGCGGCGATTCTTGAAGAGTATGTGGCGAAGGATAGCCGGATTAAAGTTCTGACTCAAGCCAATTCCGGCGCCGGCGCTGCACGAAACGCAGGGCTTGCCGTGGCGAAAGGGGAATGGCTGTCGTTTCTTGATGCCGATGACGAATTCGCTCCCGCGATGTTGTCGGAAATGGTTGACGCGGGCGAACAGGGCGGCGCCGATGTTGTCGCGTGCACGATGGAGAATGATGGCGATATCTTCCGGCGTTGGCGCGGCTGGGCATGGGATAAAATTTTCCGTCGGGATTTCATTCTGTCCCAAAAGCTTGAGTTCCAGAATCTTCCCGTTTCCAACGATCTCTTTTTCACTTATTCCGCGCTCGCGCTTTCATCAAAGACGATTGCCGTCGCCAAGGGGTATGTTCTTCATCGCAAGCGGGCCGGCAGCGTTGAAACAACCCGTGATCGTTCGCCGCTCGCGCCGCTTGAAGCGGTGAAGGTTTTGTATGCGAAGATCGGTCTGATTGACGGATTTGCCCGTTGGGTGCCGGAGTTTCTTTTTTGGCATATCAACCGATTGAAGACGATTGATGCAAGCGATCTGCTTTATCGCGAAACGAAAAGCTTCGGTGAAGCACTCGGTATCCGCGCAACCGCGAAATGGCGGCTAGAAGAAGTAAAGCGCATCGTTAAAAAATGTCTGCGGAAGGTGGTGCGCAAATGAATTCGATCTGCATTGTCGTCGTTACATGGAATCGGCTGGAAATGCTCAAGGCCTGCGTTGCAGCCGCTGAGAAAAATGCGGCGACGGCCGATATCCTTGTTGTCGACAATGCGTCCACCGACGGTACGGGAGAATGGCTGACGTCGCAGTCTGGTATCAATGTCCTCTCGCTCACAGAAAACGCCGGTGGGGCGGGAGGTTTTGCCGCCGGCATGAAATGGGCGTATGATCGCGGGTATGGGTGGATGTGGATCATGGATGACGATGTCGTTCCGCTCGAAGGCGCGCTGGATGTTCTTGCAGCAAACAAGTGTCGCGCTGATGTCATTCAAGGGGCGAAGTATGAAGCTGACGGTTCGGAATGTGTTTTTGAAGGGTTGGTGAATCCAAGGACGATGCGCCGCCGCAAAATCCGGGTTGCGGATGTTCCGAAGTGCGGATATGTGTCGTGCAACGTGGCGACGTTTGAGGGATTGTTTGTAAGCCGTCGCGTTGTGGAGGTAATTGGCGTTCCTGATGCGTCGTTCTTTTACGGACTGGATGATTTGCTTTACGGTTATCAGGCATCGGAGAAATCGCGATTTATTTTTGTGCCGCGGTTTGTGCTGAAAAAGCAGATTGATAAAAGCCGCGCAAATATCGCCGGGCGGCGCTTTTATTCCTCTACGCCGCAGAGCCGTTATTATCACGTGCGCAACTATTGGAAAGTGATGCGTTACCTGCGCGATACCGGTGCTGGTTCTTGGCGTATGTACACGACTTATTTCTATGAGGCGGCTAAAGCTTTCATTATCACGATGTTGATGGAGTGGAACGTCAAAGGCGCGATTCTTGTGTTGCGTGGAGTTGTCGATGGCATACGTGGGCACGGGGGAAAGGCATGAAAATCGCCTATTTGATTGACCGTGATTCCGTCGGAGGCGGGATGGAGTATGTCCGCCGGCAGATGGCGGTGCATCCAAACGATGAAACACGGGTGTTCTTCTCGGAACGGGGAGAATGCACTGCGGCGAACATGGGCGCGTGGGGCGCTGAAATCATCCACGCAAATCACCTGAAGCCTCTTTTGCAGCTGTTTTGCAATCCTTTTGCAAGGGTGGGAAGCTATGTGATTTTCACTGTCCACGGTATTCATCTCCGGAAGTATGACTTTCTCCCGAAGACGATTGCCAACAGGATTAAACGTTTTGTCAGGCAGACGCTTGAACGGTGGCTATACCGTAAATGTGACAGGTTGATCGCGTTGACGGAAACCGATGCGTCGGACATCCGCCGTCTTTATGGTCCGAATCTGCCCGTTGTCATTGAGCCTAATTTCATAGATCCGTCCTTGTTGCAGCCCGCAGTTGGTCTTAAATATGCACAAGATGAATTCTCCTTCGTCTGTATCGGGCGTTTCGATTTTCCAAAGGGGCAGGACATACTGCTTTGTGCTATTGTGAAAGTGCAGGGGCAGTTGCGTTCGTCGAGCAGCAGGACTTTGTTTATCGGCGGCGGCGTGACACTGGATGAATCGATGAAATTTGTGGAAAGGAACGGAATTTCCGATCTTGTCGAATTTGCAGGTGAAATTCCTGATGCCGGAGTCTATATGACTTGTGGTAGGACGCTGATAGCACCGAGTCGTTGGGAGGGGATGCCCTATCTCCTGCTAGAGGCGGTCGCTCGCGGAAGGAGCATCATTGCTTCTGACTGCCCCGGCAACCGAGATGTCCTCAGGGATTGTGGCAAAGCGAAAATGTTTCCTGTCGAAGATTCGGATAGGCTTGCTGAACTTATGGTGGAGAATGTGGCATGAAAACGGCATTGTTGCATTACTGGCTTACGAATATGCGCGGAGGGGAGAAGGTGCTTGCCGCGCTCGGGGAGATGTTGCCCGATGCCGATATTTTCACTCATGCATTTGGGAAGGGGATGAGGGAGAAGGGGGGAGGGGGATGGTACGAGGGGGACGGGACGAGTGGAAGTTGGAAGGGGCATAGGGTTACGGAAAGTTTCATTGCCCGACTTCCGCTTGGTCGGAAGCACCCACAGGCATATCTGCCGCTTATGCCGGCGGCGACGCGTTCGCTGAACATTGACGGCTACGATCTTATTGTGTCTAGCGAATCGGGTCCTATAAAAGGCATCCGCAAGCCGAAGGATTCGAGGCACGTATGCTATTGCCACACTCCGATGCGCTATTTGTGGGATATGCATGACGAGTATTACCGCAGTGCCGGCATTGGCGGGAAGATTGCGATGAAGCTTTTTACGCCGTATCTCCGGAAGGAAGACCTGAAGAGTGCAGAGTCGGTGGATGCCTTTGTCGCAAATTCGGCGTTTGTGGCTGAACGCATACGGTGCATCTATGGCCGTGAGTCGACGGTTATCCATCCGCCTGTCGACATCGATTTCTTCGGCGCGTCAGCTCAATGTCCTCCCCTTGCTGGCCTTGAGCCAAAATCTTATTATCTCTATGCGGGCGAACTCCGCGACTACAAGCGGCCTGATCTTGCCGTCGAGGCTTGCCTGCGTATGGGACGAAAACTGGCTGTCGTAGGAAACGGCAAGATGCGCGAGGCGTTGGTGCGCCGGATCGATGGACGTGCTGAGATCATGTTCCTTGGCCGCATTTCGGATGAAGGGTTGAGAAACGTGTTTGCGAATGCTCGGGCGCTGCTTTTCCCCGGAGTGGAGGACTTTGGCATAGTGCCGGTCGAGGCGCAGGCTGCCGGGACTCCAGTCATCGCACTAGGTAAGGGAGGTGCTCTTGAAACCGTTCGTGAAGGAGTGACGGGGTTGTTCTTCGGCTCTCAGATTGCCGAGTCCCTATGTGAAGCGATAGAGACGTTTGAGGCCAAACGATGGGATCCTGATGACTGCCGCAAGAATGCCGCCAGATTCTCTCCATCGGCATTTAAGTCTAAAATGAGGGGAATGCTCCTGTGACGATGGGTGTCGGTGGGTTTGAAATTGTAGGCATAATTCGCTATAATGTACGGCAATGTTTTATCTTCCATTCTCTCGTGAAGCCAAAAGGCGCAAGGAGATCAAGGCGACATTGAATGCCGCCAGGGTCTTCGTATTGTCGCATGAAGATCTCGCGGAATACCGCGAGGGGCGTTTTGCCGCACAGTTTGCGGCTTTGGATGCGGCGTGGCGCGGCAAGGATGCCGAGCGTTGCGCCGAGATTCTATCCGAACTCGACACCCCGAAAAGTTTTGCCGTCGGGCGCGAATGGCTCGACATCCTTGTGGTCTCGATTTCTGTCGCGATGGCGTTCCGCGCCTACTTCTACGAGCCGTTCAACATCCCTACAGGCTCCATGCGTCCTACCCTGTACGGCAACTGGTCCGAGCCGGCGAAGCCTATGGACGCCACTCTCTGGGACCGTACGCCCGTGCTGAAGCAGCTCAAGTGGCTTGTGTCCGGTGAGACGTTTGTGGATTTCCGCGCACCGTGTTCAGGCACACTGATTGTGCGTCCGGACAACAACGGGCACTACATTGTCGGAGTGGCGGCGGCACCTGGAAAGGTTGAGAAAATCCCGACCGACGCATTCATCGAAGGCACCGGGCGGCTCATCGGAGGCAAGGGGCATGGCGACCATGTGTCGGCTGGCGAGCGCATATGGTGCGGCTACCGCCGCATAGGCGACTTCCTTTTCGTGAACCGCTGGCTGTGGAACTTCCGCCATCCGCGTAATGGTGACGTGATGATATTCTCTACAACAGGCATAAACGGTCTTGCACAGGGTACACATTACATCAAGCGCATGTGCGGAACTCCGGGTGATACGGTGCAGATCGTAAAACCGGATCTCATCATCAACGGAAAGAAGATGAAGGGGATACGTCCGGACAACTGTCCGCCGTTCGACCCGGGACCGAATGCGAATGTTTCGGATTCATCGCCCGTCATTAAGCTGGGCAAGGGCGAATATTTCTCGTGCGGAGACAACAGTCCCGCAAGCTACGACAGCCGCTACTGGGGCGTGGTCCCTGCCCGCAATCTGCGCGGAATAGCGGGAGGAGTGTTCTGGCCGTTCGCAAGTGCGCACTTCGGTCCGGTGAAGTAAGGGTGGAACGGGCATATATCAAAATAGAGTTTCAGGAGAAAACCAATGAGCGA
>JAFXEA010000157.1 GCA_017521065.1 Kiritimatiellia bacterium
AAAGAACGCGGCCGAAACGACCGTCATCCTCCAGAAGCGCTGCCAGCGGAGCTCGCAACAGAGCTGACGGAGAAGACGCAAACATATTATACGCGTCAAAGGCAAGAGAACCGTCGGCTCGCTTTACCGCCAACGCCGATTTGTCGTACGGCGCGGCAACAGTAATGGAGCCGAGCCTTGCAACCTTGTCGATCATCAGCTCGGAGTTCGACTTTCGCGATGCCGACACAATCCAGCTCTTGGGCGGAGGTGGTGCAGACGTAAGACAACCTGAAAATGCCAACACCGAAATGATTCCGGCAAGAATGCATCCAAGTCTATGAATCATTGCCGTCCTCCGTTCAAGGCTTGCGACTAATTGCCGGTCTCAAGCCTCTGAGCACAACGTTCAGGCAACCCTGCGGCGCGGTCACGCGCCTGTGCGCTCGCCACATCGTATTCAAGGCGGCGGAAACGCAGTGTGCGGGAAGCTGAATCAAATATCACGTAACTTGCACGAGGATCTCCATCGCGCGGCTGGCCTACGGACCCTACATTTATGAAATACTTCTTCCCGACGGCAAGCTTGAACTCACCGTTCTCAAACGTGCGCGGATCATAGTGAACAGCGCCGAACGGGGTCTGTTCATACACGACAGGCACATGCGTATGCCCATGGAAGCAAATCGGAGTCTTCTGATACACGAAATGGCTCGCCGCCTGGAAATCATCAAAGATGTAACCCCAATGATCCGGCATATCCATAGTGGCATGGACAAGCGTCATCCCCATAACAGGCTTCGTCATCGGCAGCGAACGGAGCCAATCCATGTCGTCATCCGTGATGTGCTCGCGTGTCCAGAGAACAGCCTGCGCCGCCGCCGGATGGAAATCCGCCAGATTCTGCTCAAACGCCACATAGTAGTCGTGGTTTCCGCATACGACCGGAGCCTTGAGCTCATCTCTCACGATCCTGATGCACTCCGACGGACAGGCATTGTAACCCACAACATCACCTGTGCATACCCAGTCAGTGACTCCCTGTGCTGCGGCATCCTCCAAAACGACGTTCATGGCGTCGATGTTGGCGTGGATGTCACCGAGAATACCGTATATCTTAGCCATTAGAGTTTGAGTATAGCCGCCGCGACCTGAAGATCTTCGGGAGTGGTTATCTTGATGTTGGGTTTGTCGGTCTCACATATCTTGACGGTTTCACCGGCAATCTCAGCAGCCTGGGAATCGTCAAAGACCTCCTGCTTGGCGGCTTCAACAGCCGCATACGCCTTGCGGAGCATCGAGCAAGGAAACGCCTGCGGCGTCTGCACCGCCCAGTATTTGGCGCGATCGACAGTTGAGGACACGGTGGATCCCTTCTCGACGATCTTCACGGTATCGCGAATGCGACAGCCTGAAACCGACGCCGCACCACGACGTGCGGATTTGATGACATCGGAAATAACCTCCTGCGAAACGCACGGGCGAGCACCATCATGTACAACCACAATGCGCGTATCGACATCCACCTCCTTGAGACCCGCCTGAACGGAATCCTGACGGCGCGTACCTCCGGCAACGATTTTGAACATCTTGGAGATTCCGAACATCCTGGCAACAGCCTTGGCTGCGGTAAGCTGATCCTTGCGAACCACAAGTATTATCTTATCGACATCCACATTCTTCTCATATGCAAGAAGACTCCATGCAACGACCGGCTTCGAACCAAGGTTCAAAAACGCCTTGTCCGTACCGCCGCCCATGCGTTCCGATTTGCCTGCCGCAACTATGATGGCTGTTACCATAATATCTTACTCCTTATTGATACTTCTGCCTGTTATTATATCAAATCACAGTCGCCAATGACAGCGAAAATCTGTCTGAACACAAAGTTTCACAATGTCGTGAGTCCAATCGGGAAAGCGGATTGTCAAGGCGGAGTTAGCGTTTTTTTGTATCGACTGATTTTCTCCCGGATTTTCTATTCAGTTTCTGCGGAATCTTGCCAGGTGTTGCCCGCATCAGGAACGATTCCGCCGGGACAAGATGCCGCCAGGCAAATGCCTGTTCGTATTCATCGCACGGAACGACATCCCGCCGCACCATCTTGCCACCGATCTTCCCTCTCGCCGAAACCTTGACCTTGCGCATTTCAAGCGGTTTGCGTCCCACATAGGTCAACATCACCGATATCCTGTCCACACCTGATGTCGCTACATTGCCCCTTGCCTTCACATCCTTCGGGAACTCCAAAGTGACAGAGCCTGTGAACCCCTCTTTACGGACCACGGAAAAATCCACCTTCAGAGGCCTACCTCTGTAGAGTGGCAGCGTGGAGCGCGTTGAATACACCTCAAAGTCCGGTGTCGGACTGCGTATCTCAAGATTCCAGAAATATCCTTCCCCGCCATGTCCGGTGCGATCGGATATCTCGGCGACATAGCGCCCCGGCTCCTTGAAATCATATTCGCCGACAGGATCGCATTCACCTTGCGGAACCGTCCCCACAAAGACCTTGTTCGTCGTGTCATCCCACTGCATCAAGGGTCTGTCCCCAGAGGCCCTACGCAAAGTCAGCACAGCGTCAAGCGGAGAGCCTTTTCTTCTTGCGGTGACCTCAAGAACCCGTTTCCCCGGCCTGTCCACCGTGAATTCGCAGATTCCCTTTGCGCCCGGCTTATCTACAGCTCCGCTGAAATGCAAAGCATTGCCGTCCGCTTCTTTATCAATTGCAGGCGGCTTTGGCGGCACATACGGCACCACCTCGATAGAATACACAAAATCAGCGCGTCCCCTGTACAGCACATCATGTATCTCCAATGTGTACACATCCGGAGTCGGAGGCTTGAAGTCGAACAACGGATCTGGACGGAATCTCGCCTCGTCATCAGCCGTCGCAATCACCCTGCCGGACGGATCCTTTACCGAAACGACAGGATTGAAGAACCCCGGCACCGCATCGCCGACATAAGGCTGAAGCTCACGCGCCGTCACCTTTACGGAATAACGGCGGCCGCCGGAAAGACGCAACCTGAACATGTCCGTCTCGCCGGGCATGATCTGTCCATCAAGAACAACACCTGAAAGTGTCGCATCAACGACAGGAAGTTCTGGTTCTCCTCGATGCGACGGCATGAACAGAGGCTCCGACACACGCGTATGGTCCGTCACAAAGAACGGACGGGGCGCAGATATGCCTCCGTCGTTCCATATCGACGAGGTGCATACCCCTATCTCCGCATCTGAGTCCGCTGCGATCGTTACAATGTTCATCTGCCGAAGGGACGGCGCGTCCTGAAGCGGATTGCGAGGCGTGAAAAGATAGCGTTCGACAATTGATATCTCAAGCGGATCAAGAGAGCCAAGCACACGCCACCAGGAGTTGGACCTCCATTCGCTGATATGCGGATCATCCGGCTTTGGCGGTTCATCCCTAACACCCTTTGCGATTCCGTCTAGCCAGTTCTTGAGATGCTTCCTTTGCATTCCTGTCGGCGGAGTAAAACTAGGCACAGGCTTTATGTCCAGCACACGAAGACCGCTGCGGCTGAAGTGCATTCCACGCAGTCGCCACATGTTCTGCCCCCCGACAATGAAACGGTTGGTCGTCCCCGCCTGTATCCCTGAAGGGTATATATACCCCGCGTACGGATCGGCGGAGAACACTGTCATTCCGGAAATCAACAAAAGGAAAATCGATATGACACGTTTCATGCGTATATCTCCTTCAGCCTGCCGCCGCCGGTGGATGGAGGAAGTATCGGCAGCTTTTTTCCCACATTGTTCGGAAGCGGTCCTTCCGGATCTATTCCGCACAGCTCATATATGCTTCCTATGAAATCCTGTGGCGACACAGGACGGCTCACGGGATTGCTCGCCGTCTCGTCCGACTCTCCGACAACACAACCACCCTTGAAGCCGCCACCGGCGACAAGCGTGGAGAAGCATTTCGCATAGTGGTTGCGTCCACCGTTCCACGGAGCCTCCCATCCGACCTTCGGAGTGCGGCCAAATTCGCCACCGACCCACACTATCGTGGAGTCGAGAAGCCCCTTCCCCTTCAAGTCCTTCAGCAATGTCGCGACGGCAGCGTCCGTCTCTCCGCTCTTCCGCTTCATCGTCTCAAAATGGCGCTTATGGGAATCCCAGCCGGAAAGATTCACGGTGACGTACGGCACACCATACTCAACAAGCCTACGGGCGGCAAGCATGGACTGGCCTATATCGTTGCGGCCATATTCGTCGCGCAAGGCAGACGGTTCGCTTCGCAGATCGAACACCTTGGCGGCATCACCTTCGGCAATGCGCCTGGCCTCCCTGCCCGCAACATCAAACTCCGACACCAACGAGACATTGACACCCTTCTTGGGATGCCACGGGTCTAGCTTGGAAAGAAGCTCGAAACGTTCTTTCGCCCTTTCCGACGTTATTCCGTCCGGCGGA
>JAFXEA010000158.1 GCA_017521065.1 Kiritimatiellia bacterium
CACGTTGTAATCGTCATTAAGAGGCAAAAAGGTTTTCAATCCCGGATTGAACGTGAAACCGACCCCTTCCGGCCTGATTGTTCTTGCCACACGCGGCGTTCCAAAGGCCACACCAGACTCTCCTTCCGCCGATCCGTAAAGAATATTCGCCACCGATACGAAGACGATTGACAAAAATCCTGCCGCCGCCGATTGAAAACACATTACCACACTCCTCATGCCTAATGGATGTTACGAAAAGCTATTTCCGTTTTTTACCGTAGTTTCCTGAATTCTTCAACTTCAGCGCATCTCCCGATAGCACCTCAGGACGCTGAAAGAACTTGCGCATATCAGCCTTGCCGGCCTCAGATTCAGGAAATGTCCACGGTCCGTCGTAGGTCGCCGCGATAGCGAAATCGACACCCGGTGCCGTCATCACCCGGTGAATGATCGAATAGAAGTCATCGGAAGAATCCTTGGCGCCACATTCTGCGATGCCACAGAACTTGCCGCGCTTGCGCCCGATTTCAGAGATGACCCTGAGCCGCTCGATTGCCTTGTTCGTAGACTTCACCGTATCGCCCTTGCCGATCGAATAGTCGTCAATTGCGAGCATATCTACGTATTCGTCGCCGGGATACCACTTGAGATAGCCGCTTTTACCCTCCTCGCCCGCAATACCATTCCACAACCTGTCGGGACCATAGCAGAAAAGCACGTTCTCCGCTCCAAGCTCTTTGCGGATCATATCGACCGTCAGCCGATAGACCGCGATGTAATCCTGCGGCGTCGACGATCCGGTGCCCCACCAGAACCAGTCGCCGTCCATCTCATGAAACGGACGAATTATAATCGGAATGGGGCGGCCCTCATCATCGCGCACCGTCCGCCAAAAGGCAAGCATATCCTTGAGAATCCACTCATACCACTCACGTGGATTGGGAAAGATCTTCCCCGGCACACCGTCGACCCGTCCCGAGCCGCAAGGCGAACCTGTCCGCTGGGCGATCTCACGCAAAACATTGCGGTGTTCCTGCGGATAGCCCGGATCCACATAGCGGTAGCGAAAGCCCTGGCCGTCCTTATCTGCGCCCCATCTCGGCGGAATGTAGGGATTTTCAAGATGCCAGGTCACAAGCGGAATTGCTCCACGCTCTCGGTAGTCGCGCTTCACAATCTCTTTCAATTTCGCCCGCTGTTTCTCGTAGTATTCGCGCGAATTCCACGTTCCGCAGATATCGCGGAATTCGCAGAAGTACATGGACGGCATTACACCAGCATGCTGACGGAACTTGCCATACCAATAATCGTTCCAGCCCCACCATGATGTCGACCAGACGTAAATGAACTTATCGCTCCTGCCGATTTCCAGAAGACGTGTGCGCAGACGCTCCGTCGCCGACGGTGCACACGCCGGCGCCCTGAGCCATTTTCGCAGTTCTTTGTAATATTTCTCATGGCAGCCGTGCCCCATGCCGATGCCGTGAACAATACCCTTGTCCGCGACCGGGATAGCGTTGTAAGCCGAATATACCGCGCATGGCGCACAGGTGACATCTGAAAAACCTACCGCAACGCGAACGGGACAGCGAATGCGGCTGGCAAAATTCGCGGCATCGAAATATGGTGCCCACTTTTCGGCTGCGGCGCGGTTCTCCTGCTTCTGCGACTCAATAACCCACGGCCAGCCGCTCTGACGGTTCTTAAGGTATCCCATCGTGTCCGTGAGAGCCGGTACGAAGAGTGCCGCCCGCGTAAAATTGCGGTTGAGTCCCGCCAGGTAGAAGCCGAAGCCACCGCCCTGCGATGTGCCATGATACCAGAAGCGAGACCTGTCTACATCGGGACGCGCCGCCACCCAGTCCAACGCCCGGTCGATGCCGAGGATGACAGGATAGAAAAAGTACTCCTCTCGGCTGACGGCTAGACCCGCCGTCGCATAACCCGTGCCGTACTTTGCCCGGCACCTCGACTCAAGCCTGTCATACTTGGACTTGAGATTGAGCTTCTCCCAATTCCAATGCGGCTCGAAGGGATAGACAGAGAAAAAGAGACGAATCGAGTTCGCATCACCACCCATGCCGTTCGTCCAAAAGCCAAAACCCGCTGCCGCAACCTCGACTTCTACCGGATATGGTGCTTTCGTTTTGTCGGTCGGTACGCTCATGTAGCCGTAGATGCGGCGTCCAAAAGTTGCAAACGATACGCGATAGTAGTCATAGGCAGGCTTACACCGCTCCGGGATGCGTACGACCTGCGCATCTAACGGCACTTTCTCCGCCAGCTTCTTGCGGGCATTCGCCCAGAACTCATCGAAGTCATCAGGAGACGGAGACCCCTTAACCAGTTTTGTAGGCTCATAGCCGACGCTCCAGAAGAAGTCCGGCTGCCCTGTCACGGACGCCGTCAGGCGCAGAAATCCCGGTTCATCGAGTTTTCCCTTGAGGACAAAGGGATTCTCCTTGGCGAGGTCGACCTTCCGCCGAAGCTGATTCTTGCGACCGAAATTGTCGAGCGTGACATTCACCACGCCCGTCTTCGCCTTCGTCCCGTCCGGTGCTGTCGCCGTAACGGTAAACGAAGCCTCTTCCCCCATCCGGTAGAGACAGTCGGCATGGTCATTGACTACGCGAAATCCAAGCGGAGCCGCGAATGCCGCAAACACAGCCAACGCAAACACACTGAAAACTGACATCCGATTCATCTTTATCACTCTTTCTTTATTAGAACGACTTTGGCTTTCATTGGCAAGGCGCGGTGTCCTCACCGCGCCGCGGCGGCGTGAAAACACGCCGCCCTACCATTTACCGTTACATCTCTTTATTATAACATCACCGGAGGATGACCGTCATGCCGCGACGGATCAGAGTCCGCAACTCAACAGGAGCGATCTGCGACAAGGTCGCAAGATTCGGATCGGTGATGCTGACGCCCACAAGACAGGGTCCATTACCGATATGGTCATCACCTACGAAGGTGTAGGGAGTCGCTTCCGCCCATGCACCATCCGCAGCCGCCACACCGAGCTGGTAGGTCTTGCCATCCTTGCGGATACGAAATCTTGTCGAGGCATTGCCTTCTGACGACCATGCCGTTGCAAATCCTCCATCGATACCATCATCGTAGGCGTAAAGGGCAAGAGTGTTGCCATAGACAAAATGGCGTTGCAGCACCAACGTCTGTGAGGTATTGATATCTTTCCGGACAACAAGATTGACAATCGTCCCCTGATTGATGCCGGGAGTCAGCCCCAATCCGGATTGTGATGCACCTGCAAACTCGACAGTAGCCATAAATCCGCCAGGTGCCGCATCGACAGCAAGATAATCATACGCGGAAGTTGGTGTGCAGCCCATGATCGTACGCGTTCCCTTACTGAGCAGCGGACAGACCGCGAAATCGTTCTCCGCCCAAACGGTTTCCGTGCCGTCACTTACTTCGATGCGGTATTCGTTGTAGCGACCAACAGCCACCTTGTCGGTGACAAGCGATGTGGCATCGCCTGCGAGAGACGCAATTTCGGTCCACTCTCCGCCGCTTACGCGATGCTTGACCGTGATCGCTGTCGCCGCGTTGTTGGCAAGCGTCCAGTTTAAAGTCAGTGTAGTGTCATCCATCTTTGCAGTAACGTTCTCGACAGGCTGAACGACAACAGGCTGTGCAGCCTTCAACATCGACTCCGTATAACCCCAGAGTTCAAGTTCACGGACACTCGCGTACCAGGTATCATAAGCCATTCCCCAAAGATAGGCGCACCGTGTCCAGTCGGTCGAAAGGTCGCTCTGCTCCCAGACCTGCCCGTCGGTAACAGTACCGTCAAAAGTCTTGATCACCGTACAGGCCGTCGGATTGAACGCACCTCCCCAACTAAGAGCATCTGCGTTATTATTCGGGAAAAGATAGCTGGTGTCGTCAGGGTTCAGCAGATAAGCAAGATCGGGGCTTACGCGAAGCGACACGCGGTTCCACGTGTTGTTGTCGTTCTTGTAGGCGACCACCTTCGCCTTGGTGATCTTGACCGGTTCGTTGAAGTTATAGCCGATATAAAGGTTCTTTCCCCAGCCTGCAGCCTGGTCATACCAGATCGGGAAGGTCGTAGTCGAACCGTCGAATGCCTTCTCTGCATCCGTGAGTGGAACTCCACCCGCACGCTTGACCGCATAGCCATGCTTCTTCGCCGACTGCGACACGCCATTCTCGGTGAGAAGCACACTCTCAACCACAATCGGCTTCGCAATCGCCACTGCTTCAGCCTGAGCGCCTTCAAGGTTGACACCGTGATATTCTGTCATGAAAGCGGCACGATAGTAATACTTGATAGCCATCGGAGCAGTTGTATCGGTGAAAGTTCCGACACCCGGCGCAACTTCGGCTATCTGTACATAAGGGCCTTCCGC
>JAFXEA010000159.1 GCA_017521065.1 Kiritimatiellia bacterium
AAGCCCGGCGACAAGGTCTTTGGGATGTTTGTGAGGGGACAACCTAAGACCGGGCGATCTTATTTTGTCAAGGATATCAATCCCGATTGCGATGGTTTTGGTTGGTATGAATTGCGTAATCCATGTGTTATCCGAGAGGGTGGGCGCTATATTTTGGAAAAGAGTGAAAAGTATGCAATTAAGGTTGACAAGGTGCGCATCGCATTCGCAGATGTTGCCAACTGATCAAGTGAGGTGAGGTTGCTATGAAGCTGATGATAGTGTTCTTAACGGTTGTTCTATCGATTGTGGGTTCTGGATCGGAAATTGAACTTAAGGGATGGGAATCGACAACTCCCGGCGCGTCGCTGATGCCGGGTTGCGGCATCAATGGGGGGACTGCGTTGGGGGTGCAAGGCGAACTCGGCAAGAACAGCCGTTACTATACCTGGAAGTCTGACCCTGTAAACTTCGAGTCAAATGCAGTATATGGATTCGAATTCTTCCTCAATCGTGAGGTCAGCGGTTCAGAAGTCCATTGCAACACTGTGTTCCATAATTTGGTTCTGAACAGCGATCTGCATGGATGGAAGAAAATACGCACCATAATGCGTGCGCCGTTCGGCGGCATGACGTCGCATGTGTCATTGTCGGATTACAACTGCCAAGGCAGGACGCTGTTTGATTCCATGAGACTTGTCCGTCTTGAACCCCGCTATCGTACCGAGAGCGGAATTACGTTGGGACGCGGTGAGGTCATATGCGGAAACCATTATTATTTTGTGCCGCAGAGAAAATGCGCCGCTGCCGCCGACACAAGAGTGTTCTCCGGCTATAAATCAGCTTCAACGGGAAGCACGTTTGTGTTCTGGAGAGGCGGCGAGGCAATTTACCGGTTCAATGTGGCCGGGCGTAGGTTTTTGAATGCACATTGCATGCTTCACCTTAGCGATATCATTGACACGGCATTGCATGTTGACGCGTCCACCGACGGCAGAAACTGGATGAATCTTGTTGTTGCGACCAATGCCGTTCCCACCGAGTTTGTTTTCCCGAAGAGTCTTTTCCCGGCGAATGAGGTGTTTCTGCGGATGAAACGTTCGTCTGACAAGTCCCCAAAAGCATGGTGCCGCGCTTTTGAAATTCATTTTGACGGGGAGATTGACGGCGAACCTGTTTATTTGGCAGGGGCGACAACATATCTTGAGAAGGGGACAGATGCTGTTTTTGAGTCCGTTGACACGCAAAAGTTCCGTGTGGCAAAGCCCGGTTCGCTGCTTCCTGGCGCGACAGGGGATATTGCCGTATGGGGTGTGTCGAGCGGGTACAAGATATTTCGCGATACAATGGTGCCGAAAGGTAAGGCATCTGCGCTTCGCGTTTCTGCGGCGGCGAATGAAGCCGAGTCTGTGCAGCTGGTAATCACGCCGAAAATAGACATATCAAACTTGCGCATAGAGGCGGGAACGTTGAAGAAGAAAGGAGCGGCAGCCGAAGTTGCCGAGATTCCCGCATCGGCCGCAGAGGTGCTGCGTGTCGGTTATGTGGATGTGAAGATCGCAACGGATAAGGTTGGGCAGTCTGGACTTTTTCCGGATCCGTTGCTGCCGCAGGATAAAGCTCCTTTGGCTGTAAAGGCCGGAGAGAACCAGCCGATGTGGATTACGGTCAAGGTGCCGAAAGGCACGCCGAAGGGTGTTTACTGCGGAGAACTGACGGTCATAGCTGACGGACGGCGCATCGTTGTGCCGTTTGAGGTTGAGGTGTTTGGGTTTGAAATGCCCGATCGCATGACTTTGCGTACGGCTTTCGGTATTTCTCCGTCCACCCTTTACCGGTACCACAAGCCGAAAACGCCGGAAGACAGGCTGCGGATTCGGGAAATGTACATCAAGGTTCTTGCGGAACACCATGTCACTCCGTTTTACTGGGGAAAGCTTTTCGCCCCCAAGGTTAAACTCAACAATGCCGATAAGCCGGAGACATTGTCAGTCGATGTGGACTTCTCGGAATTTGATCTTGAGATGGGGATGATTATCGATAAGTATCACGGCAATACCGTTAAAGTCACGCCTGACGGACTGGGTGGTGGAAACCAGTACCGGCACAAAGAACCGCAGATTTGCGGAGTGAAGCGTGGCGACCCGCGTTATGAACGGATAATGCAGGAATATCTGAAGAAATACGTTCAGCATCTGCGCGAAAAGGGGTGGCTTGAGTACGCATACGTGTTCTGGTTCGACGAACCGTATGGAAGGGACTATGAGTTTGTGTCGCAAGGAATGGCGACAGTGAGGAAATACGCGCCGGAACTCCCGCGCATGATCACATGCGGCTTTAATGAAAAGATGCTGGATGAGGTGAATCTGTGGTGCCCGCTCGTTCAGAATCTGCATTTGCCATTGGAAGGGGTCTGTCGTGAGCGTGGAGACGGAATATGGTGGTATATCTGCAGTTCGCCCAGATCGGCGCCGGTAGGCGAACACATCGAGCATCCGGGTACCGATATGCGCGTGTGGTCATGGCAGAACTGGGGCGAAAACGTGACAGGCTCGCTCGTATGGACGGTAAACTGGTGGACTTCATCAGGCGGATATCCTGATCCTGAAAATCCCCAGGATCCGTACCTTGATACCATGAGCTGGGGCAAGAAATTCAATCCTAAGCGTATTGCAGCCATTTGGTGCAGTGGTGACGGACGCTACATTTATCCGCCGCTTGCTTGCAAGGATGCGAAACAGCCGCAGACGGTCTTTGACGATCCGGTATCCTGCTATAGACTCGCGTTGTTCCGTGACGGAGTGGAGGATTACGAATATTTCACAATCCTCAAGCGTCTTGATCTGTCCAATCCACTGCTTCGTGTTCCGAAGTCGGTCTATCGCGATCTCTGGACATATGCACATGAACCGGAGGCAATGGAAACGCACAGGGAAAAACTTGCACGGGAAATCGAATCTAAAAAAGACAGGAAATAACAAGGTGGATTTACGCAGGAGCAGGAGAAGCATTGAAATTGGATGGAGGATGGTGTATACTGCGTACATGTTTTTTCTTCTTTTGAAGAGGGATAGAATATGGCAAACATAAATAGAAGAAACTTCCTATTTCTCGGTGCCGGTGCGGCTGTCGCAAATGCGTTCGGCGGAGTCAATGTATACACGTCTGGTATAGAGAACGAACAGGTGCTGAAGATCACGCACCTTGAGATCGATATTGGAATCAAGCATGCGTTTAAGGCGTTTCATTTCTCTGATACGCACCTGAACTATTTCGACGCCGTGGATTTTGCCGCGGTGGATCAGAAGAAGAAAAACCACTACCACCAACGGTGGGGACGCTTCCCGCAGTCGCTTCAGTCGTTCTACGCTTCGGTGGATTATGCTATGAAGCGGCGTATGCCGATGCTTCATACTGGAGACCTGATTGATTTCACGTCTGATGGAAATGAACGTGTGCTCAGGCACAATGTTGCGGGCCTTGATTTCCATTATGCCATCGGCAACCATGAATATCAGGATCGCGGTCCTGAACACTACACCGACGACCAGCCAGGTGTCCGCAAACGGCTGAGACAGTATCTGCCGAACGATCTTACTGTTGCGTCGCGTGTCCTTGGCGGTGCCAATTTCGTTTCATTCGACAACGCCTTCCACAATCTGCGGGAAGAGACGATTGCAGGCGTCAAGAAGGAGTTCGAAAAGGGGCTTCCGGTTGTTCTCATGTGCCACATCCCGCCCACCTACACGAAGCTCTTCAGGGAGAATTCCCGTAAAAACAAGGTGAAGACGTTTCTTGCAATGGGCGGCAAGCCGGTTTCCGTTGATGAGTTCCCTCTTCCCGGGAATCCAGCCGACAAGCATGACGAAAAGACAAAGTCGTTCTACGATTGGCTGCGTGGAAGAAAGGATCTCAAGGCGATTCTCTGCGGACACACACACTGGGCTCAGTCGGACGATTTCTCCGATACGGCGAAGATGTATGTGGCGGGTGGCAACTTTGAAGGTCAGGCGAACGAAATCGTGTTCAAGTGAGTCCGGCTCAGTTTTGTTTTCGTCATG
>JAFXEA010000160.1 GCA_017521065.1 Kiritimatiellia bacterium
AAGAAGCAGAGGTAGGCCGGCGTGGAGAAGCGGAACTTCCTGCGCGTCAGGAGAAGAATCGCCCACAGCCCGACCGCCCACACCATCTCGACGCACCACACCGTCCGATCGGCAGGGTAGATGCCCAGCACGACCGCCACGCACGCAAGCGCGGCGGCCATCCACAAATCCCGATAACTGTACGATATTGAATTGCTCATATGCTTGAACATCCGTATAACAACGCGAAGTTTGACATAAACCCCTGTCCCTTACAAGTTCATTTCTGCTCTACCCAGGTGAGCTTGCCCGTATCATAGCCGCGCCGTTGCACCTCGGCGAGATGTTCGGACTTCGCGGTTTCAGCCAGCCCAGGCATGCGAGAGAGCAGCCAAAAGACGTCCGCGCCGCCGCTATCGTACCCAATATCGTTCGCATATTCATTTCGTAGTTTTCTTTCGTTTTCGTTTTAGACAGGATTTTCAGGATTGACAGGATTAAGGTCGTCGTCTTGAGGCCGCCATCTCATGTCCAAACGCCGCCCATCAAAGAACCAGTATCCATCTTTCCCTCTCTGGAATCCGAGTCTATTGACTCCGCGATATTCAGACAGATCGTTTGCTTGTGAAAAGGCACCAGGGCTGATTATGACATCTTTGAGATTCATGGTCATCTTGAGATTTTGCGAGCAAACTGAAAACGCATACCCATCTATCCGCTGCAAGGTCGAAGGCAGTGTCACCGATTCAAGACTCTCGCAGTTGGCGAAAGCGTATCGGCAAATTTCGACAACACCATCAGGTATCACAATCTTCTTTAACTGCTTGCAACCCTCAAAAGCGTAATCTTCAATATTGGTAACTCCCGGCGGCAATTCCACATTTTCCAATTTCAGACATCCCTCGAACGCAAATGGTCCGATATTCTTCACGCCCGGCGGGATGGAGATCGACTTGAGTTCCATGCAGTCATTGAACGCCCCTTCGCCAATGCTGATGACGCCCTCTGGAATCATCACAGACCTCAAATCGCTACCGGAAAACGCATAATCAGGAATGCGATCCACTCCATTCGGAATGATCACGTCACCGCCGACACAGCGAATAAGCTCTTTCCCGTCCTTCGTGCAGACGAGTCCGTTGATTTCGCGAAAGTTCTGGTTATCGGGACTGACAATAAACTTTCGAACGTTTCTGCATGATAACGCATTTTCATCAATATTTGTGACAGTCGAAGGGATTGCGACCGACTCAAGCCTGACACCGTCAAATGCACACCACCCAATCTCTTTCACTCCTTCGGGAATCACAAGCGACCGTACAGGGTCATCATTCTTGAATATGCTTCCCCATACTCCCGCCACCGGATATCCGTCCAGATTAGTCGGAAGTACGACACTATCCGAAAACGGCTTGGGACCCCGACGAACAGCCTTCACTATATTCGCCTCTCCGTCGATAACTGCATAATGCCACTTTATCCCGCCAACCGTCGAAGACCGCTCCCGTGTCGAATGGAACCGCACGCGGGAGCGATATTCTGCATCTGGCTCCCAGTTCATCCATAGCAGGGTACCGCCCGCAACCACGGCAATTGCAGCCGCACACCCGATCAATAGCATCTTTTTCTTCATCATCGTTTTCCTCTCTTTGCGCCCTTTGCGGTCAAACGGTCCTGGGCGTGGGTTCACGATTCTCTGGCGGATTGGGAACATCGCCTCCCTCTACTGGCGGTGGGAGCGTTTCGCGCGGGCCGAGAAACTTGGGGCTGCGGCGGAGAATCACATCGAGGACTGCTGCGATCTTCGCAAGCTGCTCGCGGATTGTCGTCTTGATCGAATAGCGGCCGTTCACGTCCTCCGCTGCGTAGCCGTAGGCGTCGCATCCGAATCCGCGCGCCGTGAAGACCGCTCGGCGGACATGGTCGGGCTGCGAGATGACGATGAACGAGTCGAGCCCGAACACCTTCTTCGCCCGCACGACCGTGTCGAGCGTGCGGAAACCGGCGTAGTCGCAGGCAATGCGGTCGGCGGGCACTCCGGCCTTCATTAGCGACTCCTTCATGTCGGACGGCTCGTCGTAGCCCTTCACATGGTTGTCGCCGCTCACGATGAGGCAATCCACCTTGCCGGCCTTGTACAGCTCCGCCGCCGCATTGATCCGCCGCGAGAAGTAGAGGTTGTCGAGTCCGTTTGGAAGCGTCCTCACGCACCCCAACACGACCGCTGCGCGCCGACGCGGCACGGCGTCAATGCTCGCGTTGTCGAACACGCGCCCCGACGACACCGCATAGACGGCAATCGCCGAAGCGCCCCACGCAAGCGCCATCACCACTACGGCAATTGCCATGTCCTTAATTATTCTCAATCTTCTCTTATTCATCCTTCACTCACCTCTTTCAATTACTGTCGCAGAGTTGATTCCGTTCTGCGCCAACTCATGCAGCCATCGCTATCACTCCTCACATTGGCAACATTCTTCACGCCAGCACATAGTGCGTCGAGCGGCCCTGTCCTTCCCGGCGAAGGATGTCCTTGGCGACAAGGGCGTTGTTCTCGAGCGAGGCGGTGTCCTGCGAGACTTTGCATATGCACGATTCGCATTTCATGTGCCATACATATCCTGATGTTGAATAGCTTCGCGGAGGAGTCGCACGAATGCGTCGATGAGTGCCTCGTCGTCCGAGGCGCAAAGACGTGCCGGCGTTGCGCAACCAACGGGAAACAACTGGACTTCGGGAATCCTCGTCATGGCCCTCGTGCCTGTCACATCCTTGTGGCCGACACTATGATCGGCGTAGTAATAAGCCGATTCGCCCTTGCGGACGCCAGTCGTTTTGTCAAAGGAGAACTCCCTGCGGACTCCTATCTTTCCGACTCCGTTGAAATAATGGCCTCTCCCCGCGCCGATGACGAACTCCCGCCGCCCGAAGAAATCGTACAGCGTCGGCGTGACGGCCAGAATCGCCGGAATGACGACAGCGGCGATCAGCCACGGAGAATCCCCCTTCGTCCAGACCAGCCATCCCACCAAGGCAAAGAATACGATTACGGCGGCAAGGACAATCGCCCCCCGAACATAATGCTTCGGACGATAGGTAATGCGGACAATGCGCCCGTTGTCGTCCCGAAGGACGGTGATTTTGTTCTGTACTTCGATTGCCGAAGCGCCGGACCGCTCGTCGTCAACCCGTATCCGCGTCAAGCTGACGTGTGCCTTCTCCGCGAGCATCTGGCGGATCCGTTCGCAATCGGCTTCGGCCTTGTCGCCGTCTCGGGCGCTTCCGTTAAACGGGGACTCGTAAACAACGTGGCCCTGTCCGTCGCGGCCCACGAGTTCAACCGCCGCGCGGTAACCGCGCAACCGCACTACGCGGCTCCATGTCCACGCATTCACCTGTACACGCGTTTTCATCGAGAGCCGGCCGACGCCACTGGTCCAGACAACGCCGTCCGGCCCCACGCTTAGGATTCCACGGTCAAAAACACCGAAGATCAAGACGCTCAGCCAGAACAATGTCCATAGCGAAAGAACGCTGATGCCGCCAACTCCAAGCTCACCCATGCCAAGCACAAAGAAGAGCGTCCCGAACCCAATAGGGATTAGCGCAAGCAAGCTGGCATAAGATCCAAGGCGCACACATGCGAGAACTGTTCCGTATTGCTTCATGTGAAATCCAATATCGGTTACTGCGCTATGGCATTCAATCGATCGGCGAATTGGGCAGGGTGCGCGTCTTCTCCTCTGCGGAGTTCAAGATTTCTGCTGAAAGCGTCTCGCAAACAGCATCGCTCTGCATCTCAAAGCCGATTGCTGCAAGCCGTCCCGAAAACCTCCCCGTCGAAAAGGAAGCCGCTTCAAGCTCCGCCGCCAGTTCGGCGGAATTCCACCGAAACTTGGGCCAGTCTTTATGTTGATAGATGTAGCGCATGTTTTTCCCCGTAATTTTTGCGGATATTATACCACGTAATCTCCGCACCGCGCAACAGCAACACTCAGCCCCAGGCACTGTAGGCAAGACCCTTCTCCACCTCTCTGTCAAACCATATCAGGCGGTCAATCCTTTCTTTCCGTAACCTCGTGGGAGATTTTGAGCAACGCGAGGTTCAGCTCTATAGTCGTCTTGCGTGACACCGTGGAAAGGTTGTCGCCGATGAGCTCCGCGAGCTTGTGACCTGCGCGCGTGAGCATGTTCGCCTGCTCCGGCGATCCCGCCTTCTCGGTCTGGAGCGCCTCCATGTCGCGGACCATCGAGCGAACCTTGGCGTAGGTTTCGATGATTGCCAGTGTAGCCTGTGTCGCACGTGTGCTCTTCAATACTGTCGCAAGCATGTAGAGGCCCTTCTCGGTAAAGGCGTACGGAAGGTATTTCAAATTGGATCCTCGCCCGCCGTTCAAGGTAACAATTTGTGACCTTGAACATTCTTCTTCCGTCATCTTCAGAATGTACCCGGCAGGGAATTTTTCCGCATTGCGCTTGACCGCCTGGTTGAGCGCTTTCGTCTCCACGCCGTACAGCGCGGCGACGTCGCGGTCAAGCAGCACCTGCTGATTGCGGATCGTGAGCATGCGGGATTGCACAGCGGCGATGTCTATCGCATTGAGTTCGTTTGACCTTTTCATTGTCCTATTCCTTTCGGCGTTGTGTCGGCGCATTACGCGGCCGAACGCCGGCCACAGGGTACAATACGCCAACGGTACATTTTCGGAATAGGCGATGCCTCGCCAAGATGCCGATGACGCTTAGGCTGCACATCTCGCGCTCAAGCCCGCGGAGGAAGCCTCCTACATCACGTTCCAAATCGGCCGCCGCGGTTCCCGACATTGACGCCCCCTCCCGGACCGTCCGCCCACCATTCAGGCTTTTCGATCCGTTCTCAGCAGGACTCCATCGGTTTCAACCCAACGGCTTTCAAGGCTCCCGTTCGTACCTCCGTCGCCACGGAGTTCAATTCCGGAGAGCGTGGATATGATACCATACCAACGCGTCATCCGTCAATCCGCGCGCTCGGAATTTTTTCGCGCAAATTAAAATCGCCAATTCACCAGCGGTAGAATCCAACTGCCCTCAATGTAGTTCACAAGTCCTATCTGAAGCCCGCTCCAGCCACCACGCGCGTAATTGCAAACACCGATCTGCACTCCCCCGCCGCCAAGTTCTGAAAAATTGACCCCGCCAATCTGTCCACCCGTCGTTCCTTCATGCAGCGTCGCCACAGGCGCGATGGAAACGGCGAAGCCATCCGTAGCCGAACAACCAAGCCCACAGATTTGAACGATCCCCCCTGATTTGACTTGAACATTGTCACCAGCCCCGCCTACCAGAAAGGCAAAATGCTCCGTCGAAATGGTTGAGCCTGCTAACGCAATATTCACGCCCGTGACTGAAGTCCTTTCCGACGAGAACAAGTCTGACACGTCAGCAACGGAAATCCCCACGCCCCGAACAGTATGGTTGCCACGCATAAGCCCAAGGCGCAAGCCATATACGTTCGTATTCTCTTGGGGCAACCACCCGAATCCCCATTCAATTCCAATTGGAGACCATTCGTCCGCAAATGCTCCGCCCGCCATAAGCGCGAGGGATAAGACGAGAATTGTCTTCGTCAGTTTCCACATCCTTCATCTACTCCTTTCGCTTGCCGCCGCAAGGCGCGCTCCGCCCATTGCCGATTGGGAACGGGACGGCGTGATTTCGCCATCTATTGCGACACGGAAGGTCTTGCCCTTGCACTTTTCAACAACGTCTTTAATCCCCCACCCGAAGGGCTGCGACTCGATGCTGAACACAATGACTTGTCCGCGCCAGCGGTCGTCGATGGGGAACACACCGTCTTTGCTGAACTCCAAACCATGGTTGCCTTTGATGCTCAGAGCACAGTCTTTGAGCTGTATTCTGTCAACAGACTTCTTTGCCTCAACACCTTCGCGGATCACCTCGCAAGTCTTTCCTCTGTACCGCCACGCACCGGCCAAGGTCTTTTCGCTCAACTCGTTCACCCAATCCGC
>JAFXEA010000161.1 GCA_017521065.1 Kiritimatiellia bacterium
CAACACAGGTCACCGGAAGATCGAGGAAGAACGTCCGCTTGACACTGTTCTTGGTGTACTTGCTGTGGTTGATAGGCTTCGGTCGAAATTCCCCAAGGCGAAGATAATAATGCATCCGATATTTCCGCGCGGGCAGAAAAGCGGGAATCCGTTGCGCAGACGCAATGATGTGGTGAACCGCGCATTGTCGCTTATTTGCAAGTACCAACTGATGGATTGTGTTCTGTGGTGCAATTTCAACGACAAACTTCAGAATAAGGACGGTTCTCTCGACAAGGCGGTGTTCAATGACTTCCTGCATCCCGTCGAACCTGGATATGAGGTCTGGGCGAAGGCCCTTGTTGCACATCTTGATTTCGCGTTGGGGAGAAGCGCCAAGCGTCCTGACATGAAGCTTCCTCCCGCCGGACACACCAACAGGCCTTGCGACCCTTCGATAAGCACACGTTGGTTCAAGCGGAATGCTTCGCCCAGAATGCTCATCAAGAGAAAAGAGGTGCTTGACCTGTCCGGGAAGCAGGTGGACCTTGTGATGATCGGCGATTCCATCACCCATCGATGGGAGAATCCGTCTCCGGACGGCGGGAAGGGGGTGCAGGACGGGAAACTCAAGGGGTTGAGCATTCTCAATCTCGGTTTTGGCGGAGATACAACCCAGGCCCTGCTTTGGGTGCTTGAACATGGCGGCGGGCTTGATGGCTACAAGGCGCGGAACGTTACACTCCTCATAGGCACGAACAACATATGGAGGTCTGATCCTGCAAGCATAGCTGAAGGTATAAAGAGTCTGGTTGAGCTCATACGCCGGAAGCAGCCCACAGCAAAAGTTTTCCTGATGCCGATACTTCCCCGTGAAAGCCCAGGAAGAAAGGGCGCAGAAGAAGCTCTTGCCAAGATCCCTGAAATAAACAAACTCATCACGCCTCTTGCGGATGGAGAGAATGTGCATCTGATGGATCTGCGCAAAAGCTTTTTAGACGCGAAGGGATTGCCAGATAGGGGTCTTTATTCCGACATAACCACACATCCCAATGCAAAAGGGTATGAGATATGGGCGGATGCAATCCTTAGAGGCATGCATGAAACGGGGATGTGATATAATTCACACCTGTTTATGGGAAATGAGCGTACAAGTGAAGCGTTGAATCGCAGGAACTCCACATTCGACAACAGATTGCGTCCTGTGGAGTTTTCGGAGTTCGTTGGTCAGCAGAAGATCCGCGACAGGCTAATGCTTGCAGTGCAGGCGGCAAAGGAGCGTGGCGAGACTCTCGACCACGTGCTTTTCTCAGGTCCGCCCGGTCTCGGCAAGACGACGCTCTCTTACATTCTCGGCGAGGCGATGGGGGTGCGCGTGAAAACGACCTCCGGTCCTGTGCTCACGAAGCCCGCAGATCTTGCCGGGCTGCTCACGTCCCTTGAGGCTGGCGACATCGTGTTCATCGACGAGATACATCGCATGGCGAAGACGGTCGAGGAATATCTCTACTCCGCCATGGAGGATTTCGCGATAGACATCATGATCGACCAGGGGCCGAACGCAAGGAGCGTGCGTCTTGAGCTGCCGCGCTTCACCCTTGTCGGCGCGACCACGCGCATCGGGCTGATTGCGGCGCCTCTGAGGGCGAGGTTTGGCCTTGTGAACCGTCTCGACTACTACGAGCCAGCAAAGCTTGCGGAGATCGTGGAGCGGTCTGCGGCGAAGCTCGGCGTCGAGATAGAGCCTGAAGGCGCTCTTGAGATCGCGCGCCGTGCGCGCGGCACTCCCCGCATCGCCAACAATCTCCTTCGCCGCGTACGCGACTATGCGCAGGTAAAGGCGAACAACCGCATAACGGGCGAAGTTGCGAAGGACTCACTTGAACTTCTGGAGATCGACCCGCACGGACTCGACGAGATGGACGTGAAGATTCTCGAAACGATCTGCATGAAGTTCGGTGGCGGTCCGGTGGGGCTTTCCACAATCGCCGTATCCGTCGGCGAAGAGCCGGATACCGTAGAGGAGGCGTATGAGCCGTTCCTCATCATGGAAGGGTATCTAGACCGTACGCCGAAAGGACGCGTCGCCACGGATTTGGCGTTTTCGCGGCTTGGGCTTTCAAGATAAGGGATTTTGCAATGAAGATTCTGGCGGGACTTGGGAATCCAGGCAAGGAATATGAATCGACACCTCATTCGATAGGGTTCGAGGTCGCGGATGCTGTCGTCCGCGAGATGGCGGCTGCGTTCAGGAAGGTCGCGTCCTTCAAGGGTGAGCTTGCGGACGGGCGGTTCGCCAACGGCAAGCTGCTGGTCGTCAAGCCCATGACGTTCATGAACCTTTCCGGCGACAGCGTCGCGCCTGTCGTCAAGTACCACAACGCCACGGCGGCGGATCTTGTCGTCGTTTCGGACGACATCGATCTTCCGGTCGGGCGCATCCGCATCCGTAAGGGCGGCAGCGCAGGCGGACACAACGGACTCAAGTCGGTGATTGAGCGTCTCGGAACGCAGGACTTCATCCGGCTGAAGATCGGGGTCGGGCGCGACCGCAACGACCGCAGCAAGGTGATAGGCCATGTGCTCGGCAAGTTCGACCGTGACACTCGTGCCTTGATGGATTCCAAAATCGTTCCTGCCGCAGTGAAGGCTGTCGAGCAGATTTTCATGGAAGGGCCGGATGCCGCCATGAACGTCTGGAACGGCTGGGCTGTGTATAAACAACGCCCGGATTATAGGTTGAATACACAGGTGTAGGCGATGCCATACCCAATGGCGGTCTGTCAACCTTTTTAACAATCGTTTTGCCTTCCTGCACTCCTGCATATGCAGTATAAGGAGATTCATTAACAGAATA
>JAFXEA010000162.1 GCA_017521065.1 Kiritimatiellia bacterium
GTGTATTATACCACATGCTTGCGCACTCCACCCGACTTGTTGCAAATTGGAGATTCCGGGATCAGGCCTTGAAATTCGCGACGGTGCTGCGCCAGACCTCCAGCGTGTCGACAAAGCGGCCGAACATCTCATACATCCTGTCACCGTCCAGCAGCTCCAGGCGCTCGTAAAGACACAGGAACAGCTTTCCTGAATCGGGATCACGAGATATGGTCGCGCCGCCCGTCCCCCGGAACAGATGGTTGGCGGTCAGGAGCGCACTCATGACCGCCTCCGCGTTCAGGGGCGGCAGTTCACCGATTTCACCAAGAAGGCAGAAGCCTCCTATCTCGTCAATCTGGTGCACGGCGACCGTCATGTCATCCACCTCGACCTGACAGACTCCATCCTGTACATAAAGATCGACGCCCAACCGCCGTCCAAGAGCCTCCACCGCATCATCAAACATCATCAATTCATCCCTCCATTCCGTGCCACAGCCTGAACAGGCCTCTGTCCCTGCCCTAAATCGGGAACGGGCGCCTCCTGCGCAGGTTGCGCCCCTCCCTGGAAAAGGTATAGGAACGCCATCATCGTGCATTCGAATTCACATTCTCCCTCCGTCATGCCATGACCTTCACGGGCAAGAAGAAACTGGCGCAGCTCCACCATGATGCGCTGCTGGGTACGGTTGTCTATGCCACTGAACGCGTCAAAGAGTCCGCCAACCCTGTCCACAAGATACTGCATCGCGATACAGGTAGCCTCAATCCTTGTGGCCATCGTGGCATTCACGGAGAACACCCGCTGCTCCTCAAGTTCTGCAAGCAGACGCTTTACGTTAGTCAAGATGGCCGCGTATATCCGTCTGCGGGCGTTTTCATCCTGCAGCCAGTCCTTTCGCCCGTCAAGACCGGGAAGATCGAACGGGAAATACATCCGTTTTGCCGTTTCCTTTATGACGGAAACGCCTAACTCATCCAATAAGCTTTCAGGGCGTGCAGCCAGGTAGCTCCTGACACGCAAGTCGCTGTCGCGCATGCGTTCACGCTCCCGGACGATCAAATCGGCTTCCGCATTCTGCGCATTCATCAGCTTCACGGAGGTGATGTTGCCCAATGTCGTACGGACCGTGTACAGGCTGTCGGAGATGCTTTCGCCGACAGCCATCAGGAAGGACTCCTCTATCCCGTCAAGCTTCTGTTCGATCAGATTGGGAACGATGCTGTGCAGCTGGGAGATCACCTTGTACATCATTATCGCCAGTTTTTTCCGG
This sequence comes from Kiritimatiellia bacterium, assembly GCA_017521065.1. GTDB lineage: Bacteria > Verrucomicrobiota > Kiritimatiellia > RFP12 > UBA1067 > UBA1731. Next base: position 1,256 of record JAFXEA010000162.1, read on the forward strand.
TCCTCATCCGTACGTTCATCCTTCTTGAGGTATTCCGCGAACATTTTTTTCAGGTCGATTCCCGCCCCGGCATTATTCATCGGCACATCATTGAAGTTGACAGTTCTCATCTCCTGAAGCTGTTCTATCAGCGGATAGATATGCTCCCTGCAATGATCTTCGTCCTTAAGCTCCTCTATGATCCTTTGATAGCATTCGCTCAAAGGCACTGCCATATTGCTGAACTTGCAAAGGAAGTCTTCCGTCATATCCGTATAAACGGCCATGACCGCTTCACCGCCGCCAAACGGTCTTTCGACAAACCGCATGATCTCATTGACCATCTCTGCGGCGGGATCGATCAATTCAGACAAGGCGCTGTCACGATCTCCGGCATCGTAGACGATGCGCGGAATCTCAAGACGCGTCAATATCGAACGTATTCTGCCCAGCAACGCGTTCATTGCGTCCACAGTTCCGCCAAGCCGCATCTGGCACTGGTTGAAATTGTAGATCGGCCCCGGAACTTCGATCCCGTTCTTCTGCAGCAGCATTAGTGCGGCGGCGATGCGCAAGCCGACATCGTTTCCATGCCCTTTCTTGAGCACCTCCGCAAGCTCCCGGCTTATTTTGCCTTCTGCATTTCTCGCATCGTATTCCGCTCGTCCTTTTTCAGACAGCAACGCCTTGAACGAGGATTCAAACATTTCATTCCAGCCTACCAGGGCGGCGGAGATCATGCGCAGGACGTGGGTGCGCTCCGTCTCGGTCAGATGCGTGGCATTCCCGAAATCGATGACAGTAAGCCCATTGCCGTCGGTCATGATGTTTCCGGCATGCAGGTCACCATGGTAGAACCCGCCTCCGAAAAGCCCTTCATGCGCCCACTTCTTTGTCAGATCGATAAGGAAACGCTGGCGCTTAAGGGTTTCATTGTACATACCGACCAGCTCCTTCCTGAAATGGATGAGCTCGGCAAAGTCGGGCAGCCTGTACCTTCCGTTCACAAGTTCCTTGCCTTCAATCAACTCATCCAGATGACGCATAGTATCCTTCATGTAGCGGTCGTACGTCACCCCCGGAGCCTTCTTTAGGACAAGACAGTCCATCGTGGGAGTAACCAAAGGATGCACCTCCATCGAATGTAGCGATGTCAGGTTGAGCGTCTGTATCTCGCTGTTGTTCAACAGGCTTGTCTGACGCAGATATACCGGCTGCTCGTAAACGCCGCGCCCAAAGTTGACATTGGTCGACTCCAGCGTGAGATCAAGCTCGTCAAGTATGCGGGCAAGCTGACCTTCAAATGTCTTTGACATCCCCTGGACCTTTGCGGCTGCCTCCTCGAATATCTTGCGCTCACGGACAATCGCGGTTTTGACCGTAGGACGAAGAAGCTTGACGACGCACTCCTCCCCCTCTGGATGGTTTTCCGTGACCATCTTGCAGAGGAACGCCTGACCGACAGATGCAGCGCCCAAAGAACGCTCCACCCGAATCGAGCTGATGTGTCCGCCGGAGCGGTCTATTATCCGCCTCATGCACGCCTTCACGTAGCTGTCAGGGAGCGGAAGCAGATTCGATTTCATGTCTTCAAGCGCAATGGACATGTCTTCGCCAAGAGCGGCAGGCGGAAGCCCCTGAAGCATCTTCTGAAGCAGCGGCCCCGCGCCCTTGAACAGCGCTCCGGCCATTGCACCAGTGGAAGCGTTTTCGTCCACATTGCGAATCAACGACGCCAGCATCCTGCGCTGATCCAGCAGCGACGACGATGTGAAGTATGTGGACATGACTTCATGCATGAACTTGCCATATCCGCTCCCAGGATCAGTCATCGCACCGCCGACAATCTCCTCGAAGCTCATAGACCATACTGGACTGCCGTTGGAATTACCGGCCGACTCCTCCCCGGACATCTGTTTTGAGAGCTGATTCTGCACCTTTTCCATGGCTTCCGGCACTTTACTGGCAATCAGGGCATCCAAACCCTTGACAACGAACGACATCTGGTCAAGTGAAGCCAACAGCATTTCTTTCTTCAGGGCATTCTGTCTCTCGTCCGTCTGTACCTGCTCCGCACTGGGTTCGGCCACAGCTGGCCCTGAGCGCCCCGGAACGATGTTTTTTATGGCCACACCAATACGGCTAAGACCTCTTCGCACCCTTCCTTGCGCCGGCGGTTGCGCCGGTTGAGGTGCCGGTTGCTGTACCGGCCTTGGTGGAAGATGCCGGCGCATAAATTCTTCAGCCGCCAGTTCACGCTCCTGTTTGCCCTTGTTGATATTGTCGAGAAAGAACTCGAACGTATCCCTAAGCTCATCATCCGAAGCGCTCTGCACAAAATTCCTCGGCAGAAATACGAAGGCGGAACCCATAAACTCCGAAATTTCGCCAAGGATGTTCTGCGGGAACGTCTCGATCAGCTCCGGTTTTTTTGCGATCTTGACCAAAGTGCGGACATGTCTGCGCATAACATCCACGACACGCATGTCAGGATCTTGGGACCTTGCATTTTCAAAATCGAAAGGATCAGCGTCAAAGACAATGTCCGCCAGGAACTCGTGCACATCTCTGACATCATCCGGCATCTGCGAAGTCTGCCGACCGGTCATGATCGGGACCATTTCCACACCAGGGACACTGTCAAGATTGCTTCTGATGCCTGTGTACAGGTCTATGGCCTCCTGGCTCGTCATCGCATTGAGGTCAATCGTCCGGTCCAGCATGGCACGCACAATCTTCTCCGAGACCTTTCCGGTGCGGAGGCTGTAGCGATCATCGGCGACAGCCTCCGCTATGTTGAATATCTCACGCGTGCTCACGCTCGAAAGAACCGACGGATCTATGCCTGCGCTGCTTTTGAGATAGCGCAGACACAGCTCCCTAGAACGGCTTCTTTTCGTCGGTTCGGTCGGTATCAGCGCACCGCGCACCTGCGGAAGGATGCCGGACATGACGCCAGCGCCGAACTTATCGACATTCCCCAAGGCATCATCCTCGATCATCTCGACAAACTCGTGGGCCAGTTTTGCCGCTCTGAA
>JAFXEA010000163.1 GCA_017521065.1 Kiritimatiellia bacterium
ACCTCCGGAGCCAACAGGGTCAGACTTGATTGCCACAGTAAATTGCCACAGTAGGTTTTCCTTGTCATAGCGGCCCTTTCGATTCGCAGCTTGCAATCCTTCAAACTCAAACGCGCGGTGGGCGACACGGCCGATCAAGTGATATCGCCTGTTTGGAAGATTTATCCTGCAACGCCTCATGCCGAACAGTATATCATAAGCTGACCCTGTAGCCTCCTGTAGCCTCCGGCAAACAACACTATAAAAAAAACTATAAGCCTCTTGGCACCACATGCCTCTATTCCTACCTTCATTCCACCTCTCCCATCTTAGTTTCGCAGCGCGGTTTCGATTTCGCGGCAGAGGCCGGGATACCATTTGAGCGGCGAACGCTCCAGTTCGGGCTTCCGCCCGTTGCGCATGTCATACGGCGCAATGACGACCGAGATGTTCTCTATGCCGACTGCCGACGCGATGTAGAAAATCTCCTCGACCGCATCGTCGCCGACTGGAATGCATCCGACCGTCGCGCTTCCGCCGTGGATCATGATGTCGCCGCCCAGGTCGGTGCGCCCATCAGCCTTCGCGCGCGCCTTGTCGTCCGCGTTCGGATACGACACCTTGAGCGAAAGGTGGAAGAGACTGTTGGGATTCAGATACTCGATCCCGTAGACGCCTTCCGGAATCTGGCAGTCCCCTTCCTTCAGCTTCGGCCCAAGCCTGCCGCTAAAACCGGTCATCGGATACTTCCGCGGCTCCTTCCAGCCCGGGGACTCGAGCTCAACAATGCGCTCGTTCTTGAACACAAGTATCCGGAGCTTTCCGCCAGCGGAACCTGCGACGGACTTCAGTTCAGGTCTTTTCTCGGCAATCGCCGCGACGCGTTCAGCCACCGTCGCCCTGCCCGTCTTCGCGCAAACCGCCGCCCTGCAGATCTCGACGAGTTCCGCGGGCGATGTGCCGCGCACCCACGCACCGACGACGACGCAGACGGCCAGCACCGCGAATGCCGCACCTCCGCAAAACAGCCGCCTTGTCGTCATTGTCATAAGCACATTATACCAAATTCCGCGGCAAATGCGCCGCGCGTGCATCGAGTAGAGCCGCGGCACTTTCGATTCTAAATGAATCGTGTTTTCATGCTCGCACAACCCCAAATGGGACAGCAACTGTTCACAATCCAGTGCGACAATAGGCAAAATAGGCGATAAGACATATTAAGATATAGCCGGAAATCAGAATGCCGAGAATTCTGACCAACCAACATACCCACTTTCTCTTAATCCGAAACGACCGCTTGACCATCCATACACCCAAGGAGAACAACCCGATGACAATGGCCATCGAGACAACGATATAGACGATCTCTAACCAAAAAGGCGGCATGTCGCTAGTCCTTTCGTCCGCGCGAGAAGTTGAAGATCGGCAGCCACTTGGCGAGGCCGTGCGGATTGTAGTTGAGCAAGCCGACCTGAAAGGCACTACGCTCACCATAGTCACTCGCAGCATTAAACAATCCAACCTGTAGGCCGCCATCGGCATTGAACGCACCAATCTGGAAGCAACCGTTAAAATTGTAGAATCCAGCCTGCAACCCACCGCCGGCGTTGGCCAGACCAACCTGCAAACCCGGCAACCATGGATATGGATCTCCGCCCCGATCACCAAGATTTGACTCGACATTAAAAGCACCAACGCTCACGCCGATATTGCGTCCCGTGAGGTTCAAAAGCCCGACCTCGAATGCGTAGTTGAATTCGCAGACATCGATCAGCCCAACCTGCGTGAAATAGTTATTCGCGACTGCGTTCAGTGGTGCCAAAGAGGCAATAGCCGATTTCTGGTTCAGATTCAACAAGCCCACCGCAATGCCATACACATCGGCATCTCCGGGAAAGAGCTGGAACGGACGATGCGAGCAAATCCCGACTTGGATCGGCGTCCAGCCAACGCCAAAGAGTCCATCGTCGGACTCCGGGCTCACGCTAATCGGAAAGTGCGCGAGCGCCACGCCACTCAACAAAGCCGCGCAGCCGGCAACAACAGCTTTATAGCGAACTATCATATGAGACACCCTTCCTTTCTTCTTCCCTGAATTCTCCATGCAACGGTTCCGCGAGGTCTGTCCCCGCCTGATAGCGCAAAGCGATGTAGTGGCGGATGTCGCTCGCAAAGGGAATCGGCTCGCGCATCCATTCGTACTCGTCGTAGTATATTGTTTCATCCGAAGGCGAGCATTTGACAAGATAGCAAGACTCGTCTTCATAGGCGATTGGAAAATAACTGTCAGTTGGGCATCCCTTGAAACCGACCGACCCGCCCGTTCGCAGGTCATGACTGTTAAAGACCGTCTTCTTTCCGATGCGAATCGAATTGTAGCGACTGGCGATTGATCGAACCATCGGCGCGATCTCCGCCTTTAATGCCATTGTCCGGCGACAGCGCTTCCCGTGCTTCTCGATGATCTCGTCAACCACCTGAAGCGACTCGGCCTTCAACCCGAAGTCGACACCCCGCGCCAACAACGACTGGAACTCCCGATTCCTCAGAATACGTCGCACAATGAAAAATCCAGCGACGAGCAAGATTACTGCCGCCAAGAGCGCAAAGCCCAATGCCGAACCGCGCAGACACATCCTCACCACAATCACACTTCCATTTGCCAACAATCCCAGCACCGCAAGCACCAAGACAAGGAACGAAAAGAACAAGACGCAGCGCAAGACATCCATGTCTATTCGCCAACGCCATCTCTGCTTTCTTCTTTTCATCTGCTCTCTAATTCCCCTTGCGCGGCAAATCCGCACCGTTTTCTTTACTTTGAATACGCCGCGACGATGAGGATCACGATAATCAGGGCAATATACAACAAACAGCCAATGTTAAACGACTTCTCCGCACTGGCTAAATGCTTTTTCGCCGACTCAATGTCGCCACGCTCCAATGCCTCTCGGGCGGCTTGTCTGTCGAGCATGGAGAACCAATTGCCGCCCCTGAACCAGAAATGTTCGGTGGCGCTTTGCTCTTCTATCTCAGCCTTAATCTTCATGCGCGCCAGTTCACGCTCCAGCCTTTGGCAACGCTGCTCCAGCGTTTCTTCTTGCTCGCCTTCTGCCGCACCCCCAGAACCTTCTACTTCCGCCCCGCAGAAGGGACAGCGAAACCGCTCTTCGCCGTTGTCGTAGAGCTCTTTCCCGCAAGCTGGACAGTTCATGCTACCACTTCTTTCTCCTATCAATTTTCCATGAACGGTATTATATCACATGAGCCAACAGGGTCAGACCTGATTGCCACAGTAAATTGCCACAGTAGGTTTTCCTTGTCATAGCGGCGCAACCCTTTCGATTCGCCGCTTGCCCCCTTCAAACGCGCGGTGTGCCACTCGGCCGATCAGTCGCTGGCACCGATCTGGAAGATTTATCCTGCAACGTCTCATGCCGAACAGTATATCATAAACTCCCGCTAGTGTGGTAATTTACTGTGGTAACCGTGTCTGACCCTGTAGCCTCCGACGAGGTCCGCGGGCATCTTGAAGTCGTAATACGAGGAGATGCCGTCGACGCGGATCCGGTTGGCGAGGCCCAGCGACGCCTTGAGCTGCTGCGCGGCGTCTTTCGCCTCGAACTCGACCACGACCACCACCTTGTCGCGCAAGTCGCTGGGGCAGAGACGCCGGCCCGCGACGTGATTTCCGTCCGTGACGCCCTGCCAGCCGGGGAATCCCGACGCCACGGGAGCCGGCGCGGCGACGAGCGCGCCGGAGACAAGTCCGGCGAGAAGACAGGACACGATGCGATTACTTGAGTTCATAGGCTTTGAGCTCCATTGGGCCAGCTGAGACCGAGAAAGAAATTCCGTCGCCCGCTTTCGCAAACGAAACCGCCTTGCCCGTGACAAGGTCGACGAGCATCTTCCCCGCGACGCCCGGCACGGTCACGACCAGG
>JAFXEA010000164.1 GCA_017521065.1 Kiritimatiellia bacterium
CTATCAACTCCATCCACATATACGATCTCCTCCTTCCACTCGCGCGTATTCTTTATGCGCACGTTGGAAAGACAGGATGCGAACGCGGACTTTCTTTTTCTGTCAAGATCTGCGGGAGCGATTCCAAGGAACGTCTGAGCCACCGCCTCCGCCCAGCCTTCAGGATTGCGGCGGTCCGTCGCACGGAAGAAGTTGACCTCCGCATCACGGAAATCGCTTCCATGCGAAGTGAGCAATGCACGTCCAAAATGCTCCCAAGTCTCTCCACTTTCCACAAACGACCGTATCCGCGCATGATAGACGTACACGGCATTGGGCCAGAGGTTGATAGGAAACTCGCTCTTCACGCGAAGGATATCGCAGAAGCGCATGGTCCAGTAGTCGACAAAGTCCTTGGACTCAAGAAGCTTCATAACCAACGTCTCGCGCTTCGCAGGATCATTCGACTGCAAATAGTCCCTGGCTTCGCGTCCCGTGGGTATGCGCCCGGCAATGTCAAGGTACATACGGCGCACCATCACATTGTCCGTTGCCATCCCGTCCGGATTCTCCCATATGGATATAATGGACGGAGGCAAAGCATTTCGCTTTCCCCTTCCATTTTTGGTCGCGCCCCACAGGTCGGACGGCCACACCGCAAGCGCCGTGGCTCCGCCGAGGAAGGCCCTTCTTGTGAATGTCATTTCCATTTCAGCGCATCCGATTCGATTTCAAAAAGCCACTCGTCCCTGCACACGTCAGCGACGATGGCACGGGAATGTTCACGGGGATATTCGGGATGTGCGGCAAGCCACCTTTCCCAGTTCTCACGGTAACGTTCCTCCTTTAGGTACACGAGCGCACCGGAAACGTCCCTTAGGGACAGACCCCGCGATTCGTAGATTGCGGCGACGGCATTCATCGTGCAGTCTATCTGAGCGTCAATGTCGCCAACATGCGCAACATCGTGGCTGTCAGGCTTGATGGAGGCCGTGCCGGAAACGATGACACGCGTCCACGAGGGAGTGCGGACCTCGGCGGCTCGGGAGAAGCTCGAACCATACTCGAGTGCAGTACACTGAAGCGGACTCGGCAGAGCCTCAAACACCACATCTCCGGGACGCTTCGACTGAACTGCGAATGCGCCAAGCACAAGGCGGGCGCCAAGACAGCTCGTCCAGCCGATTCCGGTGGAAGCGGGAACATACCGGTCATACACGCCACGGGCCGTGAAAAACCCATTTCGCGCCCTGTTGAAGTCCGCGTACCAGTCAAGTATCCTGTCCGCATATATCCAAGTGCGCACAACGTTCGAGAAATCCATCCCCGCTTCGCGCAGCTCACGTTCCACGGCCTCGAAAGCCGAAAGGGCCTGTTCGTACGGAGATGCGGAAATGTCATCAGGCGGCACACCCTTCAGAAGAGCGTACCGGCCCCATTCGTCTTCCGCCACCACCCCGTGTGCAGTCGTGGACACAACCGCACCAGGAACCTCAAACTCTATATCTGGAAAAATCTTCTGCATATATATCCTTTCCTTTCTGATCTTTTCAATCCACAAAATCAATCACTTGACCATAATCATTTGTTCCAACCGTGCTTATCCGCAAAATTCATAAATACGCTCCAATCATATGGAGTCAGGTTATGCTTGCCGGTACGGAGGTGATAGGATATGCATCCTTCCTGAAGCGGCTTCTCCGGCGGAGGAAATCCATTTGACACGAGACCTTTCTTTCCATATAGCCGCCATGCCGGAGATGCGAGAATCCCACTGTAGTATTCACCCTCAGGTCCAGCCCATACATCCTCCGTGGCTGAAGCAATGCAGACGAGACGCGGTGCAAGAAGAGCGATGAACTGATGCTGATCGACCTTCCATTCGCGTTCTGCATTGACATGGCGTACATAGTTTCCGCAGAACCAATACGGGAAGTTTCTCACGATATCAGCGAGATGTTCGGATTTCGGCAGATCGATATGGTTCAACTTTGCTCCGGAACACCCTGAATTGTTGGAACAGACCATTGCAAAACGTTTATCGTACACACCAGTGACAAGCGCGGTCTTCCCTCCACGCGAATGACCTACAACGGCAACACGTTTCGCATCAAGAAGCGGTTCCGTCTCAATCCAGTCCATTACCCGGCTCGCACCCCATGCCCACGCAGAAAGCGTCCCCCAAAGATGCGGAGCGCGACCACGTTCAGGATTCTCAAAGCACGCAAACACACCTTCCCGGTTGCCGACATTGCGGTCGGGAGCGATGTCCCCGTTCCAGAAAGCTATTGCAGCATATCCCCTTCCGACAATCTCCTCTGCCGGCCAAAAGCCACTCTTCTTCTTGCGGGACGGATCAATGTTCTCTGCCGGAGGACGATTACATATGAGCAGGAACGAAGGCACATTCTTCCTTCCTTTAGGTATGAACGCAGTGAATTCAAACGAGGCCTTTCCGTATTTTCCGGCATATGTGGCTCGTATGCGTTTGCGCAGAGCCTTTCCCTCCATCATCTCGACATCTGGTTCTACCGCCTCAAAAACGAGAGACTGAGGACGCTCCACCGGACGGCGCCCATATTCCTGCATCGTAAACTCCTCAAGAAGCTCTGGGGCACGTACTTTCTCCCACATCTTAACAGTCGAGACCTTTTCGCCGTTGAATGTCTTCTTGAGCGAAGGCACATCGCATGGGGCTGGGGCGGCAGGCTCGAACACCGCCACGGCACCGCCAATAGGCGCAATGTCAAGAGTAAGGCTGTTCGATGCGTTCACGGTACGCTTCACCACACGCACCACACGCGCATCTTTGCGGCTCTTCTTCATGTCGTCAGCATACAGTGTCATGCGCCAGAGCCCAGGTCCGAGAAAGGTAAATTTCTGGTTTACGGTACGCGATTTAGCCGAGATGACAGCAAAATAGCGTCTCCCGTCGGGAGCTGTTCGCGCAACGGAATACCACTCGCCGATCTCCCCTCCCAGACATTTTGTGTCATCCCAAGCCGCCGGGAGATTCTTTAACGCATCAAGCCCCATCTGCCCTTCATATATTCCGGGCGTATCGCACAGCGTCATCAGAGGACTGTCGTAGGCTACGCAGAGGGCGAGCGCATGGGCACGGGTACCGACCTCCTGGGTAGTGCGGTCACCAACATCCTTCATGAGATTGACGGGAGCAAACTGATGAGGCAGGACGTTGTTGAAGCTTCCGGGCGTATAATCCGCAGGACCTATCAGGAAACGCGTAAACGGCAGCCCTGCAACAAGCTCTGGAGTTATGCGCCAGCCGTAACGGTGGCATTCATTTCCGGCCACAGCCTCACGCGTAATCTGGTTTGGCCATGTGCGGTTCATTCCCGTTGGATGATATGCCCCATGGAAGTTGATGAGAAGCTTGTACTTCGCCGCCAGACGAACCACCTTTTCATACCAGTTAACCATCTCCTGGTCTTGACGGTCCATGAAATCAATCTTCAGACCCTTTACACCACGCGAAGACAGGTTCTGAAACACACGTTCAACGCCATTCGACTCAAGAACGCTCCAATACGCCCAAAGGAACACCCCGACATTCTTCTTTTTCGCATGCGCCAGCACGGCGTCAAGATCCAGCTTTTCCGCAGAACGCGTCAAATCCTGACGAGGATCGTTTATTCTGTCAAACCCCGTCCACTTCGCATCGATCGTGTAGTATTCCCATCCCATCTTGGACGCAAAATCAATCTCGGCGATCTTCGGTGCCGTTTCCATCTTGAGGCCGCCCTGCCGTGGCCATGTCC
>JAFXEA010000165.1 GCA_017521065.1 Kiritimatiellia bacterium
CGGAGTGCAAAGCCCGCAACCGCCATTGCCTGAAATCACGACATCGACGCCATACTCCCGCAGCCTTTTCTGGAATTCATCCTTTTCGCGCCGCACAACGCCGGGACGCGGAGAAGGTCCCGCCGAGCCGATTTCGTTAAGCAGATACACTTTCGCTGATGGATGGGCTGTTAGAATAAGCCGCTTTAACTCAGGATGCGTGATATTGGCCATGAAACTGCCCCCGACAAGAGCAATGGTTTTCCCGTCAAAAGTATCCAAGGGTTTTGTTGGCGGAATATTCTTTATATCAGCTTGTGGCACCGGTACACAAACGGTATAAACCCGTTCACCGCCGACAGGCGGCATACATACTCCGTTTTTACAGTCATTCGCCAATACGGCAACACCGCTCAATATCGTTGCTACGTTCAACCATATAATGTTCATCGCTATCTCCATTTGTATCTTCACCTATTGTTATAATGTCATAAACGAAAGAGACATGATTTTATTGCCGCCATGAAGATATAAATTGAAAAGTGCTCATGAACAACGCCTATATCCGCGTCCCCCGAAATTAAATCCTTTCAAAGCAAATGTCAATTTGTTAAAAAAACTAAATACCGGATGGCTTCTGGTGAAAAAAAAAAGGCGGCACTTTGTACCACCTCAGCCAAGCAAAACCTTAAACATCCGTTACGAGTGGATGTTTCCGCGGGATGGATGGGATTTCTTCTTCGGCGGATCGAGCTTAAGGAATGTCGCGAACCGCATAGCCTCAGCGGGAATCTCATCACCGGTCGTATCCGGCATTTCGGCGATATCAGGCTTCTCCTCATGCGGAGCTTTGGGCTTGACCACGTCGCGTAGGACCTGACGGAACGCCTCCATGCCGAGAGGACCTTCCCAATCCTTCAGGTCGGCATATTCGCGAAGCTCCTTCTGTCCGGCCTCGCAGCAGATGGCGACAGGAGTCACACCCGTCTCGCGCACAAAGCGACGGAGATTCTTGCGCGCCGCCGCCTTATCCATCTTGTTCGCGACGACCACAAAAGGACGCTCCGCAAGCTCGGGATTGTATTCCGAAATCTCCTTTGCGAGAATTCGATAATCCTCCCAAGGTTCACGGGCATCGGTGCCGGCCATGTCGATCACATACACCATCACGCGACTGCGCTCAAGATGCTTGAGGAACGCTATACCCAACCCTACGCCCTTTGATGCGCCTTCGATGATACCAGGAACGTCAGCGACGCGTATCTTCGCGAAATCGGGATACACCATCGTTCCGACAATCGGATTCAACGTTGTGAAAGGATAGGAGGCGATCTTCGGCGTAGCCGCAGATATAGAGGAAAGAAGAGAGCTCTTTCCGGCGTTGGGGAAACCAAGGAGACCGGCATCCGCAATCGTTTTGAGCTCAAGATGCAGACGGCGCTCCTCAGCGGCGCCGCCAGGAGTGTGTTCCGTGGGTGCCTGGTTAACGGAACTCTTGAAATGCACGTTTCCGTAGCCGCCCGCGCCGCCTTTGGCGACTATCACCTTCTGGTCGGGCTCGAGGATGTCCGCAACGAGCTCCCCCGTTTCGGAATCGGTTACAAGCGTCCCAGGAGGAACATCCACGACAAGATCCTTGCCGCGACGTCCGTAGCACTTGCGTCCGGAACCCGGCACTCCATCCTCCGCAAAGAGGTGGGGATCGTAGTAGAGGGATATGAGCGAATCCACGTGCGTGCTTGCGCGCAGAATCACATCGCCGCCGCGTCCGCCGTCACCGCCGTCAGGCCCGCCGAACGGAACGAGAGCCTCGCGACGGAACGTCGCCGCCCCATCGCCGCCCTTCCCGGAGCGGACGATTACATCTACCTGGTCTATGAATGTTCTTGTCTTCATTTCAAGCAAACGGACGTCCGGCACAAAGCCGGGCGTCCGCCCTCATTCGCGTTAGCTTTACGCGGATTATTTCTTTCTTTTGACGAGCTTGCGGACAGCCTTGTGCGAGCAGAACGTACGCTCCGTGTAGAGCTTGGCGCGCCAGGAGGCGGAGTTCTTCACGACGCGGATCTTCTCGATCGCGGGGCTGTTGAACGGGAAGAGCTTTTCGACGCGCACGCCGTAGCTGTCACGGGAAACCGTGAAGTTGCCGGATGCGTTCTTGCGGCCGTTGTCGACTGCGAGCACCTTGCCTTCGAAATCCTGAAGACGGGTCTTCTCGCCTTCCCTCACGCGGATGGAGACGCGAACGATGTCGCCAGCCTTGAACTCGGGGAAGTTCTTCTCCGCGAGCTTCGCCGTCTGTTCGGCGTTGATCTTGTCCAGAATCTTGATACCCATTTCAAACCTTCTTTCTTCAGGTTAGGCCTTAGGCCTCTTCCTTCTTGGCGGGAGCCTTCGCCTTGACCGCGTGGTGCGGCTTGAGGGCGGGGTTCTTCGCGCGACGGATCAGGGACGCAGCCGTCTCGGTGGGCTTGGCACCCTTGCTGAGCCAGTAGTCGACACGCTCGACATCGAGCTTGAAGTTGTTATCCTTGAGAGCGGTGTCGTACCAGCCGAGAATCTCGAGGAACTTGCCGTCGCGCGGGGAGCGCTCGTCGGCCGCCACGATGCGGTAGGCAGCGTGGTTCTTGCATCCGGTACGGCGCAGTCTGATTTTAACCATTTCTTTGTTTCCTGTTCTTTTTGGTAAAGAGGACGCATAAGATACCACATTCCGCCCCCGATTGCAACAAAAAAACATCAAAACCGATTTTTTTTTTTTTTTTTTTGTGTGGGGTGAAAATTAAAAAGCCCCATTTTGCCGTAGCACAGTATCCCCTGGACCTCAAGTCCAAGTGGAAGCCTTAGTCGGTTCGCCAAAGCTCGCCGCATTCAGGCCGTCCTCACAAAAACGAAGGTCGGAGAAATAACCTGCCGAGTCCGCGTGCAAAACAGAGCCCACGCTGTATACGAAAGATCAACCCTCCCGGATCTCGACCGCAAGATTCGCCTTCAGCGACTCCACGATCTTCGCGAACGCGGCGTTCACCTCGTCATCGGTGAGCGTGCGATCCTCGGCCCGGAAGCTCAAGGAATAGGCGCGGCTCGAACGATCCTTGCCCAATTCCTTGGACGTAAAGATATCAAATAGCTTCACGTCCGTCAACTCCTTGGATGCAGCCATCTTGACGGTCTTCACCACAGCCTCGTGCGTGACATCCGCACCGGCGACGAACGCGATGTCACGCGTCATCATCGGGAACTGAGGAACGGGAACGATGCGTCCGATGGCGTCAACACGCTTGAGAAGCACCTTGAGATCCATCTCCGCGAGCGCAAGCTGCGTCGTGAGACGGAACGGATGGCGGAGCTTCTCGGAAACGACTCCGAGGATACCCGCCGGACGTCCATTGATCACAATCTCAAGGGCAGAGGCGAAAGCCGCATGTTCAACGGGACGGAACTCAGTCTTGCCGACCTTCACGAACTTCACGACGCGCTCGACAGCACCCTTCATCCAAAGAAGCGACTCTTCAACAGAAACCGGCTTGACCCGTGCAAGGGCATCGCGTCCGACAGGACCGAAGAAGCCCATCGCAAGCTTCGCGGACTCATGCGGCGCTCCGTCCTTCTTGCTGAATACGCGTCCGATTTCAAAGAGCTTGCCTTCCTCAAGACGGTGCGCTGCATTGCGGCCAAGGCTCTGGTATAGCTGCGGCAGAAGCGAATCACGGAGGATTCCGTATTCTGCACTCACCGGATCAGGAAGCGGAAGACGTTCAGGATTATCCCCGAAAACGTTCAACTCGTTTGCCGAAAGGAACGAATAGTGCATCGCCTCGTAGAACCCAAGTCCCGTAAGGCAGGAGCGCAGCTTCTCCTGCGCACGGAACGGAGCGTCGTCAAGCGAGGAGATGGACTGTGCGGACGGCATCGTATCCGGTATGTTGTCGAGACCGTACAGACGCGCAATCTCCTCAACGAGATCCGCCTCCATCTGAAGATCCCAGCGCCAGGACGGAATCGCATACGTTGCACGCCCCTCCGCCGAAGCAATCTTCTGCAATCCGATGGAATCGAGAATCTGCATCATCCTGTCGTCAGGGATGTCGATGCCAATTAGATTGCGGGCGCGTTCAAAAACGATTTCGACAGGCGGATTGTACGCAAAGGCGCCGGAAACGCCCTTATCGGCAAAGGCCTGCCTATTGTCGACGTCAACGACACCCTTTGCGACGACAGCCTCTCCGTACTTCTGGAGAAGATGCGCAACACGGCGGCTTGCAAGATCGGCGAGATCCTTGTCCACTCCGCGAATATAACGGTAGCTCGCTTCTGTCGCAAAGCCAAGTTTTGTTGCGGTGTACTTTGTCGTAGCCGGATCGAAAAGCGCGGATTCAATGAGTACACGGTTCGTGCCATCGGCAATCTCGGAATCCTGACCTCCCATCACTCCGGCGAGAGCAGAAGGATTCTCCGCGTCGCAGATGAGAAGCATATTCCCGTCAAGCTTGCGCTCAACCCCATCAAGCGTCTTCATCGTCTCGCCGTCCTTCGCCGAACGGACCACGATCTTGCGTCCCGCTAGCGTCGTATAGTCGAAGGCATGAAGCGGCTGGCCAAGCTCGAGCATCACATAGTTCGTCACATCGACAAGAAGACCCAGCGAGCGGATGCCGCACGCTTCAAGACGCTTCACCATGAAATCCGGCGAGGGACCATCCTTCACCGATGTGATTACGCGGGCGGTGTAGCGAGGGCACTTTACGCCATCCTCGACTACAACCTGCACTTCGCCGTTCACATCCGTATCGGATTCGACAAAATCGACTGCCGGCATCTTCAGCGGACGCCCCAAGATCGCAGCGTACTCACGGGCGAGGCCGACCACGGAAAGAGCGTCAGGACGGTTCCACGTGACCTCGATCTCGAACACCGTCTCAGGCTTGTCGCCGGGAAGGACATCGCGAAGGAACGCGCCCACCTGGGTATCTGCGGGAAGCTCCATGATGCCTTCATGTGTGCCGCCGGGAATGCCGAGTTCCTTCGACGAACAGAGCATGCCGAAGGATTCCACTCCGCGAAGCTTGCCCTTCTTGATTTTGAACTCACCCTCAGGGATGAACGCACCAATCCTGGCGAAAGCGGTCTTGAGGCCAGTACGGCAGTTCGGTGCTCCACAGACGACCTGAATCGTCTCCTTGCCATCCGTCACATTCGCAATGTGCATATGATCGGAGTTCGGATGCGGCTCGCAGGAAAGCACCTCGCCAACGACAATCTCGTCGCATAACGGCTTAGGTCCGGAAGTCTCAATGGACTCCACCTGCAGACCGGCGCGTGTCAGCCGTTCCGCAAGATCCTCGGGCTTGATGTCATCGACCTGAATGTACTCATTCAGCCAGCTTATCGGCAACTTCATTTGAAACTTCTTCTTTCTTCTCTACTTCTGTAATCTGTTCCGTCTTCACCTCTTCTGCGGCGGGAGCATCCTCGACTGGGGCTGACTCCACCACTGGATTCTCCTCAGCGGCAGGCGCCGTCTCAGCAACAGACGTTTCAACCGGTGCGGCGTCATTTCCTTCCGTCGCATCCGACGCCGGGGCATCCTTCTTCGCCGGCAGGCTACGGAACTTGGGATGGTCTTCAGGCAATGCAAGAAGTCCGTTGAAATACTGTACTACATGCCCCTTCTCGACAAGCCAGCCAAGATGACCCTTCATCTCTGGCGGCAGGTCGCCAACGGAGCAGAGCGGATGCTCTTCGACAAACTTGACGACAGCACCAAGCTCAGGAATCGCGTGTTCGGTGTCAAGCGGAGTGGGTTTTGATGCAGAAACGAACTCCTGTCCACGCGGATCGTTGGCGCGGAAGAACACCAGCTTGCGATGGTGGAACGCACCGCGAAGCGCGAAGAACAGCGAAGCGGGGAATCTGCGCTCCTTCGCGATTGCGTCACGCACAGCAAAAAGGTACGGGCGATCCGCGCTCTTCAATGCCTGAGCAAGAGTCATATCGGAGCTTTTCGAAACGCTCTTTAGCTGCGGCGCGATGTTGCGGCGGAACTCCGCCTCTGCCTGATCGCGCTCAAGTGCAGGAGATGCTGCGACTTCCGTCTCGGCGGACTCTTCCGCCTTCGCTTCAGATTCGGCGACCTTGAGACGGTAGAAGACCTTCTTCGTAGCGGTCTGGCGCCAAGCTTCGACAGACTCCTGATCACGTACGGTGACAAGACGCGCACGGTAGTCGTTCTCGTTCATGCCGAGACGCTGAGCGAGCTCACGCACCTTGGAGTTGTATCCATGCAGGTTCGGCGGTCCGATGAGTTCACCGGTCACGCCGCACTTGACCACGCATCCAAACTGACCAGACGGCGGCTCGACATCCATCTCCTCAGCGGTGTAGTAGTCGCCAAGATGGGTGGACATGATATGCGCATCAAGAGCCTCTTCGGAGAAGCATGCGAATCCGCAAGCCTTGCAGACATGGAACTTGATCTGCGGATCCTTGGGCGTGACCTTTACATGGCATGCCTCGGGATGGTCCAGGAAGAACCAGGCGATCTGCTTGAGGGGATAGGCGGCAAAACCAGTCTGAATCTTGCGGATGATGCCGCCAAGCTCCTTCTGTCCAGGCAGGACGCGAATCTCGGCCTCAAGGGGCTTGATGAACTCGCGCTTCACGAATCCACGCTTTTCAGGCTTGCCGCCATTGAACGGACGGCCACCCTTGCCGTCTCGGTTGAACGGCTTGCCGGGTCTGGAATCGCGCTTGAAGGAATGGTCTCCCGACGGCTTGGGTCCGTCAAAACGACGCGGTGCGCGACCTTCGCGGGGAGCGCGCTCTTCGTTCTCCTGCTCGCGGAATCCTCCGCGCCCGGTCTTCGCAACAACCTTGTCGCCAGCCGTCCACGACGGCGCAAAGTCAAACGAGCCGAGTCCGCTCAGGTCTATCGCTCCGTTCTGTACGTTATCTTCCGCCATGACCATTCCCTCCTGAAACAAGTCTTTACGTTACTTCTTTTCGGCAGGCTTCGCTGCCGGTTTTGCCTCTGCGGGCTTGACAGCCGCAGGCTTTGCCTCAACGGGCTTTGCCTCTGCCTTCTTCGCGTCGGCGGTCTTTTCAGCCGCAATCTTGGTGGCCGCAGCATCGGCTGCATCGAAGAGAGATGCGGACTTACGGTTCGGATCGTAGCGCTTGATCATCTCCGAAAGGTTCTTCGCGCGCGGATCGGTGGACGCCTCAAGCTTCTTGAGAGCGCCGGCCTTGTCGCCGTTCAGAGCCATGCAGCGGGCGACGCCGAGAGCCGCGGTAGCGGAGACGGGAAGGTTCGTGTTCGCAGCGAGAGACTCGAACTCCTTGCTCGCCTCGGCAACCTTGCCTGCGCCTTCAAGCGCGTACGCACGGCCAAGCTGGGCGAGCGACACGAACGGATCATCAGCGCCGGCGGCTGCCACGTAGTCGCCATACACCTTCTCGGCCTCTTCCCAACGCTCGCCGTCGAGGTAGCTCTTGGCGAGACGGAGCTTGAGCGCAGGCCCCGTGGCGGAACCACCGAACTTCGCAACAGCCTCTTCAAGCTCATCGGCGGTGAAAGCGTTCACGAGCGCAGTATTCGCGGCGGCAGTGCGGCCAGCCTGCCAGTTCTTGAACGCATACCAGCCCGCCACGCACACACCAGCAACCAGCAACCATGTGACTGTAGAGCGACCATCCTTCACCCACCAATCCCAAACGGGGAGGAGTTCCGGCGTCTTCTTTACCCAATTGGGTATTTCTTCTGTGACGGGTTTGCTGTTCTTCTCTTTGCTCATGTTTCTTTACTCATTTCTTCGTTGTATAGATCCTGCCACTGGTCGAGGATCTTTTCAGACCTGCCTTCGGCGCGGACGACAATCCTGTTGAAGTCGAGCGCGTCCGGAAAATCCCTGTTGTGCAGAAAGCGCAGCCTGCTCTTCTCCGGCGGACGGGAGAGACGCTTCACTGAATCGATCATCAGCACCGCGAGGAAATACGTAGCTTTCGGAATCTTGAGGGAACGGAGCATCGTCCCCATGATCTCGCGGCTGTTGCCCGGCTCGTCATGCGCCCACGCCGCATAGAGAACCGCCGCGCGAAGTCCGTTGGGAACATCATATCCCTGCTTGGCCATTGCAATCTCGTAGCGGTCCAGCATGGCGAGATACTTCCACGTGCGGGACTTGAGGCCTCCATCCTTCTTTATGAACTCGGCAAGCTCGGGAAGAAGGTCGCCCATAAGACCGTACTCCCACATCATGCGGAACGCCTCAGCAGACTTGCCGTACGGGAAAAGACGGAACACCTCCTCGCATACGCGCGGTGCGCTTGCGGAGAGAATCATGGAATGGAGCTTGTGCATCGCCTTCGCCGTATCCTTCTCGATCTTGAAATCGAGACGAGAGGCGAACTTGATGGCGCGCATCATGCGCACAGGGTCCTCACGGAAACGGATCATCGGATCTCCGATGGAACGGATGACCCTCTTCTCGAGATCCTTGAGACCGCCGACCCAGTCTATGACCGAGAAATCACGGATGTTGTAGAAGAGTCCGTTGACGGTGAAATCGCGACGGTATGCATCCGTCTCCGGAGTGCCGAACGTATTATCCTCAAAAGGACCTTCGGCTGCATGCTCGATAATCTCACCGACCGTTTGGGAGTTCTGACGAAAAGTGGCGGTCTCAATGATCTTACGGCCGAACCTGAGATGGGCAAGACGGAAACGACGCCCGATAAGGAAACAGTTGCGGAACGCACGCTTCACCTCGTCGGGCTTTGCGCTTGTGCCGACATCAAAATCCTTGGGCTTGCGCCCCAAAAGCAGATCACGCACACCTCCACCAACGAGGTATGCCGTGTAGCCAAGATCGTTGAGACGGTACAGCACACGGAGCGCGTCCCGATCGATATTCTTGCGAGAAATGCAATGATCCGGACGCGCCCGAATGACCGGCTCGTTCTTCTTGGCCTTCTTTCTGCCTAAAAATCCAAACATTTGGGGACGAATTATCTCAAAATCCGCTTAAAAAATCAAGAGCTCAACACCTTAAATATATTCATCACTACCGCTTACACCTTTCGAGAATTTTTCGTGGGCGAGACTCCTGTTACGGCCTTGAACTGGCTTGAGAAGTGCTGGCTTGATGAAAAACCAAGCTGATGCGCAACAGAGGCTACCGACATCCCCGACGAAAGCATCGCCTTTGCGCGGTCTATCCTCCGTTCCAGCAGAAATGCGTGAGGAGGAAGTCCTGTCAGCCGCTTGAAACGGACCAGCAGATTGCTGGGCGAAAACCCGAGCGACTCCGAAATGCGGTCAAGCGGATAGGCGCGTTCAGGATGTTCGCGCATCTCGTCCACAAGCCGGCTGAGACGCACCTCGGCGCGGTCGTGCGAAGTCGCAGACGCGGCATCCACCACGGCCAGCAGCAACGCAAGCACGACGGATCTCAACCTAAGCGAACGGGCGGCGGTTCCAGGCGGCAATGTGTCACATAAATTGAACAGCTTCTTGAAAAGGCGTCGGACCTCATCCGTACCGGCAAACGGACGGTTCATGAGCCCGACGAGCGCACCTGTCAGCGAATCCGCCTCTTTCGGTGGAAGATTCAGCAGAGGGAAACCATCTTTCGGTATCCTGAACAGGAACCAGTATTTGCTCATCCCCTTCGGATACGACCGTATCCGGTGCACATCCTCTGGGCCGGTGACAAACATCATCCCCGGCTTGAACGGATGTGTTTTGCCGTTGGACTCCACAACCAGATCCCCACGAAGACAAAGCGAAACCTCCAGGCATTCGCCATGCACATGGAGCGGCGGCTCCTGCCACTTCTTGCGGTAGCAGTCGAAGCCGATCACCGGCATGCAGAGTATGTGATCGGGCTCCAGCGACAGCACCCGCCGTTCCGGCGTATCCATGTAGTCGAAGGATAGCTTAAGTGGAGGACGTTTTTTCATCGCCGGAGATTATAGCAGATTCCGGTCTGCAAAAACCGTGGAACGCCATGCTGGCAAGCACTGACACGAAGACACACGTCACCATTCCGAAAAATCCGTACAGAAGGAGATGCGGCTTGCCGTTCCATGTTGCAGCATCCAAAGTGAAACAGACCGCATAATTTGCGACCAGTCCACACGTTGCGCCGAATCCGTTTATGCGCTTCATGAACACCCCCATGAAGAAAAGACAGCCAAGACCTCCCGTGAGAACGCCGAGAAAACGCTGAAACTGGTCGTAGATGTTGCCTATGTCGGCGTTTGCGAGCCACAACGCCATCATTCCACCGAACACTCCCACCGCGACTGTTGACATCTTACCGCAAATAAGCAGTTTTCCGTCGTCGGGAGTTTTTCCATCCCGCGAAAACAGACGCTTGTAGAAGTCAGTCGTAATGGCGCTTGCCGCCGAATTGAGATTCGACGAAAGCGTGCTCATCGTGGCAGCGGCGACAGCAGCAAGCACAAGCCCCGACACACCGGGCGGCAGTTCGTTTGCGATGAAAACCGAGAGGACTGCGTCCGGCTTGATATCCGGTGGCAATGCGCTGGCGTGAGAACGGTAGTACGCCCACAGAGCGACTCCCATAATGAAGAACACAAAGCAGTTTA
>JAFXEA010000166.1 GCA_017521065.1 Kiritimatiellia bacterium
AGCCATGGCCCCAGCCGGAGGAAAAAAGCTCGAACTTCATGCGACGGCGAATCGTCGAAAGCGCCATCGTGGAATAAGTCCACGACATGAAGCCGATCAGGTAGAACAGCGGAATGAGAAGAAGCAGAATCGACGGGATTATCGCCGCAGCGGAAATGAGCATAAGAATGAACATCGCGCCGACGAAGGGCCAGTACTGCCCTTCGCCGAGCGCAACCCATGCCTCGCGGCGATAGTCCCGTGCGCGCTTCATTGTAAAATCAAAGCCCCTTGGGGTTCGGGCCGTACTGGTTCTCGCCGGGCTGGCTGTCGAGGCAGCAGAAAATGATAAGGACGATCGCTCCGATAAGCGGGATGAACCCAATCAGCCACCACCAACCGCTGCGCCCTGTGTCGTGCAAGCGGCGGAAAAGCACAGCGAAACCAGGAATCAGGACGGCAAGACTGTAAATCGTCCCAAGATACGCAAATGCCGTAACATTCGTCACGCTCACGAGAACACCGGAGATGACGCCGACAATAATACAGGCGATGATGTTGAAAAGAACGAACATCCAGTATTCCTGACGGCGAGCGCGGCCAGAGAAGCAGGCATATTTCTTTGTGAGACAGTCAATGAAGTAGTTCATGTTCTTTTTGTCCTTTTTGTTTTGTCAGGCACCATGCCTGACGGGTAGTATTATACCAAATTCTCAGTAGCCGAGGTCTTCGTCGACGAGAATTACCTTTGCGGAAATGCCGGTGGGCTTGCGGTCGAAGACCGCCGTCACCTTGCACATCCTGTCGGGCGAATCGCACCCCTCTCCACCAACGCATGCGCCCGCGAGCCCGCAGGGAGTGCGCTTGCCGAGCCGCTTCGCGTTCGGCGGGCAGGCGCAGCACCTGATACGCGCAATTGCCTCGTCAAGACCTCCATCAACTATCTTGTTGCGCCCGATCACGTAGACGACGCGCTTAGGGCCGCAGATCGACGCCGCGACGCGGTTGCCGTTGCCGTCAATGTTTACGATGCGGCCGTCTGTCGTGAGAGCGTTTGCAGAAAGAAGGAAGAGGTCGCATACGAGCTGGTGGTCGCGTATCTCCTTGCCGCTCTCGACGAGACGCGCGCGTGCGCCAATTTCCTGGATCGACTCGCTGCCGCCCCAGCCGACGCTTTGCGCCGACTCTGCCTCCTTCATGACGAGCGCAAGTGCCTCTTGCCTAGTCGCCGCCGTCTCAACCTCGAACCCGCGCCGCTTTAGCGCCTCGACTGTCTGTTCAAACATTTTCCGCTCCTTGCTTTTATCACCATTATATCATTTCCGTTCTGTCGTTTATTGACTTGCAACTGTTATTTCTATTTTTCATTGACTTACAATCCTCCTTTACGCTCTTGTTCCCGACCCGTACCCTCGTTCCTTGCCTCTGCCATGCCGTTTCGCCACTTAACGCTCAAATGGCCGTTTTACAACGGTTTTGCGGGGCCCCACAGGTTCCATTTCTGGAATCAGCATCGCCATGTAAAGAGGCAACTTGAGCACATCACCGGAAAACTCCGCGTCCCCTGGATGAAGCACGATTGGCCTTGCGACGACCGACGCGAATTTCCGTCTAAACTTGTCCATTGACGTTGTCGTATAGTCGTTGGCGCTCTTGACTTCAACAGGATAGATGTTGTGCCGCGCAGAAACCTTTGACTTGGACAGCAGAAATTCGATCTCCATCCTGCTGTCACGGTCATCTTGCGCCGCATTGAAATGATAGAACAATTCCTGTCCGGCGGCCTTCAGCATCTGCGCCACCACGTTTTCCATAAGCATTCCCTTGTTGACTTCAAGCTTGCCCGTCAGTATCTTCCACTGCATGTCGCACGTGGCGTTGGCGTTCTCGGAAAATGCATGGCTGACGAGAAGCCCTGTGTCGCCCATATAGCATTTTATCAAGGTGCGGTCTTCCGACATCTTGAGTCCTGCATTCGGGTCTGTCACATTGCTGGCGATATTGACCGTCATCGACTCCGCCAACCACTCGAAAGGAGAGTCGAGGTCTCGCATCTTGACGCCTTCTTTCACAAGCCCAGGCTTGAAATGCTTCTCCTGTGCGCTCAACGCTCCGGGGATGTTGTTCCAGATGGCGCGGACTTTGTGCTTCAACCGCCCCGCGAACTTCCCTATGTCGTAGCTGTACAGATCAAGAATCGCCCGCTTCGCCTTTTCCGCAGCCCTTATGTCTCGCCCGTTTGCAAACGCCTCGACAGACTGCGGCATGCCGCCGACAACCAAGTATTGCCTAAATGCCTCCATTGCAAGTCGATGATCGGTCTGCCCCATTGGACGCCCATCCGAGAACCTGCTGCGGATCAGCTTGGCAAGCCCTTCTGACCCCAGAGCCCAGAGAAACTCCTCAAAGTCCATGGGGAACATCTGGACTTTCAGTTCCTCGCTGGGGATGACAATGTTCTCGACGTTCTTCTTGATTGAAATCAAAGACCCCGTTTCGATATAGTGAAAGCGTCCATCCTTCACCAAATACTTGATTGCTTCGCGGGCACGAGGAAACCGCTGGACCTCATCAAACACGATTAGCGTTTCACCACGAATATGAAAGTCAATGTTCACTACACATTTTTAAGAAGTTCCGTTAAGCGATAGATACACATTATTGAGAAGCTACGTAGCCCGTTCAACACACCTTGTTTCCACTCTTTGCCCCGATCAGCCTGCTGACCGCAATTTCGTCCGCACCGTAATCTCATTTCACCGACCAGCACATGCCCTTGCGGTTACAGCCCCCGCTTCAAGCTCCTGTTGGTCTCATGCCGCGCTCAAGATTTTCCGTATTAGATTCTCAAAACTGGATAACCTGGCAAAAATATCAAAATTCGATATCACCGCCGACTTGCGGCAAAGCATCGACGGCGGAAATTTAGTATAATATCCATCATGGCTTTGCCGAGCGATCCGACGAGGCGCGCGTTTATGCGCGCACTCGCCGCCGAAGGCCTCCTCGTCGGGGGTCTTTGCGGGTGCTTTGCCTCGGCGGCGACCGTACTCGCGCTGCGTGCGCTGCTGCACCCCGCCCCGGCATGGACACCCGCCGTGCTCGCCATGATTCCGCTCGCCTCGCTCGCGGGTTCGCTTCTCGCCCTGCGCCGCACTCCCTCTCGCGGCGCATGTGCCGCGCTTACCGAGGACGCAACCCATGCCGGCGGGCTGCTGCTCGTAGGCGAACTTCCCGGAGCCGATGCATGGCAGCGCCCAATCCCAGTCGCCGCCGATGTCCCGGTCAGAATGCGCCGCCACCTTCTCAAATCAGTCCTCGCCGTTGTCGCGCTCTTCGCCGCCTTCACCGTGCCGGCAAGCTGGTTCGCGTCGGCGGCACCTTCCGCGCCGCGCGCCTTCCCCGACATCACGGCCGACATCAGAAACGAAATC
>JAFXEA010000167.1 GCA_017521065.1 Kiritimatiellia bacterium
ATCGTTGATCTGCCGCCGGGATTCGTGCTCAAGGACTACTGCGGCAACGATATTGACCTTTCCGGTGAGCGGGTGGCGGCAGGCGCCTGTCTTTCCCCTGATATGCGGAAGTACGGGCTGAAGGTAGATTTGGGCAATGAGAACTATTCTGTCGATGGTTGCGTTCAAGGTGACTATGTGATTGTGGACGGAGAGGTGAGCATATCCCGCAATTCAGATGCGGTTCGACACTTCGGGATAGTGGTTAACGGAGTTACGAATCTTCTCGATGACGGTGAATATGTATATTCTCCTGAGGGAGGTATTGGTGAAATAACCGGCATCATCGATCCCGACTGGTATGTGAATCCTAATTCCGGAAATGATGACAATAACGGTTTTACGCCGGCGACCGCCAAGCGTACGCTTGCGAGCGTGCTGTCGATTGCCACCAATGCCGGAGATGTTGTACATGCCGCCGCCGGTGATTACGGCGATCTTTCTATGAAATATAGCGACAAATATGGGATTGCAAGAGCCGTGATTTCGGAAGGCGTGACTTTGACGGCAGATGAAGGTGCCGCCAAGACTCGGATTGTCGGCGCTAGCGGTACTGGTTCGTTTGAGTCCGGCGAAGGGGCGATGCGTTGTGTAATGATGTACGGCAATGCCATGCTTGAAGGCTTTACGCTTACCGGCGGCAGATCCAGTATAGCCGTTCCGTCTTCCGGTAGTGAGAGTTCTTCCAAAGTGTACAATGGTGGCGGCGTTTGGGCTCATCCAGACAACGGCCTTACCGCAAGAGTGGCAGGTTGCGTGATAACCAATTGCCAGGCGTATAGTGGAGCGGCGGCATTAGGCGTTTCACTTTTTGATACGGTGGTGAAAGACAATAGAGCTCAGTATAGCGCAGCCCACTCTTGTAATTTGTATGGGTGTCTTTTCGGCTATAACGTCTGTCAGAGCGTTATGGCGCAGAATGTGTACGAGGTTTTCGACTCTACGATTAACCGTCCGTCAAATAGTACGAGGCCAAGTTTGAAATTGAACGAAAATGTGACGCTGGCCAACTCTGTAATTATCGGGGATTGTACCGGTGGTGAATGGGCGGCAGTTCCTCGAAACACAGTTTTTGCGGGTGATGTATCAAATGCTGTTTCTGCCGCGGCGGTAGATTGTGTCTTCACCGACACTACGACCTTGATGCTGGATGGTGATTACTGTCCCATGGTTGGGACAAGCCCTGTCTGCGATGCTGGTAGCGTAGAGTTACTGCCGTCTGATCCGGTAAATGCGGCGATTCTCCAGAAACTCCGTGTCCGTCGCCCGATAATGAACGGCGCGATGGATGCTGGATACTGCGAGTTTGATTGGCGGCCCACGTACGCGCAGGATATGGGTAACGGAATAACGGTGGAGCGGGTATCTCCAAATGTTGTCGAAACGCAGGATAAGACAGTTTCATTGACAGATGGCGCATCGCTTGAGGCTATATGGGCGAATAAAGGAAACCGTGTCGCGCGATATACGCTCAACTTCCGCATAACCGGAGAAGGAACGCTGTCGGTGACGGTGAACGGAGATTCAAAAACATTTGCCGCCGGTGCAACTTCGCTGTTGTTCGACAGTTGCCTTGCAGTGAATGAGGTCGGCTTTGCGTATGCCGGAGACGGCATGGCCGAAATCCTTGTAGGAGATCGGTCGTTGGGTACGATTGTCTCAATCAGATAAAAAAGGGAAGATTATGGATTTGCGAATATTGTTTGCGATTGTCGTCGGGATGATTGCTGCGGCTGAGTGTCATTCGTTCTGTACCGATGACCTGTCGAATGATCCGGCTGTGCGCGAATATTGGAAGTTCGATGGGGCGAAAAACAAGATTGAGGTGGAATGTGTTGATGGCGCGGGCGGGGTTTTGTCGGTATCGCCGGATGGTGTCATTGTGTTCAATAAGACCAATGACGTCGGTACTGTGTATCTGCGGGCGATAGGTGCGCAAGGGATACCGCTTAAAACGCAATTGCGCTTTTCCGTAAACTGTTCATGCACCAACGCATTGCCTTTGGAATCTCAGTTGGAACTGATGGGTGAGGTCAACGGCAAGTTCGTATACACAAATCCATATTTGATCAAACGTGGAGCCGGTAGCGCCATCGCCAAGCAGAGTATTCTCGTAAACAAGACTTTGACAAAGATTGCGTACATAAGCGGATCAAAAAAGCCGATAATTCCGGTCATTCGCATTTCCGGCGCGGCGGCGACCGTGAGTTTGAAGGATTGGAAGGCACGGGATCTCATCGATGCGAAAAAACGTTTTGAAGAGACTCGCCGTCCGATAAAGCTTGCCGCACCCAAACAGACGCCGGAAGAAGAATTTGCCAAAATGTTAGCCGAGGATGTGGAGCATACGGCACGTATGGAAGTGCGTGACGGGCGTACGGTGATGTTGATCGACGGGAAAGAGGCGGCGCCGATTCTGTCACGACTGAAGGGCGGCGAGTCAAATTTCTTTGGTGCAAACCTGCATGCGGCAGGCGTGCCGGTTATAGGGATGCCAGTTGAGTTTGCCAAAAAAGGCTGGTGGAACACGAACGGATTCGATGCGGTGGGGGCGGTGGATAATATTGTCTCCCGCATGCGGCTTGCCCCAAAAGCGCTCTTCCTTCTTTCGTTCAATATTACCGCCTATAAGGAGATGGCTCGTGAATATCCGGGTGAAGTATGGATTGACGATAAAGGTTTGATGGTGGGCAGAAATCCGAAAATTGGCTATGCCGCTTCCATTAAGCCTGAAGTCGCCGCCAATCCCAAGACAGAACTTTGGATGAGCAATCTTTCTCTGGTATGGCGGCAGAAGGTAAAAGAAATACTTACTGCGACAATTGCCGAATTGAAGCGTCGTGGGGCTATGAAACGGGTGGTTGCATTCCATCTTGCGGGCTATCATGATGCACAGTTTGCAACCGCAAGGTTCGATTATTCGCCTTGCGCCAAGGCGGGCTATCCTGTATGGCTGGAGACCGAAAAGGGCAATCCCGGTCCTAAAACGTATCCAGCTTACTTGAAGCGCGCGCCTTTTGCCATGCAGGAAGATATCATGCGCCATCTCAAGCGCCTTGCCGGCAAGGATGTTCTAGGTGTTAAGTGGTGCATGTCGGCATTTGGTGATTCGTTGTCCGGTACATACGACATCACTCCGCTGACAAGATCGGACGCAATTGATGCCGAGATTCCTCAGCCTGATTACGGAATGCGAGAAAGCGGATATCCGCTTGGCGTAAGGCTGCCGACAGCTTCGTTGGGCCGTCACGGGAAAATGCTTATGTACGAGTTTGACCTGCGTACACCGAGCGAAACGGTCGGTCCTACGGAATTCCGCGAGTTTGGTTTGAGTCGGTCTGAAACTTATCCGGACTTCATCGACCAGCATCGCAAACTGGCAGGAATCCAGTTCGCCAGGGATTCCGGATTCTGGTACTACGACATGAAGTGCGGATGGTTTGAACCTGAGCCGATCCGTAACGATATTGCAGATGTCTCTCGTATGGGTGAAAGGCTCGCGAAACGCAAGCCGACATCGTGGAAGGCGTCAGTCGCCTTTCTGGTTGATGAGGACGGCCTTTTGTCGCGCGGAAGCTGGATAAGCGGCACTCCCGATCCGTTCCGTTCGGGCGATATTTCGACAAATGCGCTCAATGTGTTGGCGGCTTCCGGTGTGCCGTTCGATTATTACCTCGCGAACGATTTTGCCGCCGACGTTAAGCTGGCGACAGACTACAAGGTTGTGTTTACCTTTGGCGTCGATTGGTCGGCGGAAGACCGGCGCGATCTGAAAGCGGCGTTGGATGCCGCAGGTGTTGCAGTGAAAGCGGCTGGTACGCAGACTCCGCGTGGTTATCGTCAAATCGTGGAGCAGGCTGGAGGGTATATCCCGACGCGGCATGGTCTTCAGGTTGATATGAACGGTGATTTTGCTTCGATTCACTGCCTGATTCCAGGATATTACGAATTCAAAGCGCCGGACGGTAAAATAATTCCGCTTGATCTTCGTGTCGGTGAAACCCGCTGGATAGTGTTAAATTCTGTCGAAGACAATAAATAGCTGGAATCTTCTAGAAAGTAAAGGGTATAGACTCTTGAAAAGGAGTATTTGAGATGGTGCTCTGCGGGTTAATGTCAGTTATCGGCTGATTTTGTTTTTGTTCACTCGGTATTCTACTTAAAAATACCAAAATGGTATCGCACTTCTTTCTGCCATTTTGAATGACGAATGGCAGAAAGGAATAACTGGGGTGGGAATAACCTTGAAAAGAATATCTGGGGTTGGACCTTTGGAAATGTATAATTTTTAGACGATTAGTTTTCCTTTTGTTGTTTATCTGCTAAAAATAAAATTTTGTGAAGATTCGCTTGCATTATTCAGATGAAATAATTGGGGTGGGACCCTGAAAAGAGTGATAATTTCGCTCGTGAATCAGGTTGTTTTATGAAATAGCGTTTTTTAGAGATACATAAGATTTCGTCCGAGCCGTAATCTTGCTAATTCTCTCAGAAACCGTAATCTTGAGAATCAGTCCAAACCGTATTCTCATCATCCCTCGGTCTCATTACATCAGAAGCGAGAGAATTATTCCGAATTGAATTCTCATTTTCGGGATCTGGTCATCCCTCACGTTCTGTGCTCAATTCTCACAAATTATAATTTGTGAGAATTGAGCTTGCGTTTGGTTCTGTGTTTTGGTTTAATTTCCTCCATGCAAGAATATTTACCTATACCATGGAGAGTGAGTCGAGCGTTGGACAATCCGATTCGCCTTGAGATGCTTCGTACGGTGATGCTTTCCAGTCACCCTGTTTCGGTGAGTGACATAAGTGCTGCCGTTGGCGAGAAGGAATCGGTCACCAGTCAATATCTGCGCATGCTCAATATGCAGGGGTTCATTGTTGCGGTGCGGCGCGGCAAGAATGTATTCTATGAACGGCGGCGTGACGGCGCTCGGGAGTTTATGCGCCTTGTCGACGAGCTCGAGAGCATCATAGAGGCGCCAGATTGGAAGGATAGGGTGCTTGCCGTTTTGCCGGCATTCTCCAATGCCCGTAAGACGGCAATTCTTTCAGTGCTGAACAAAGACGGCGAGATTTCTGTCGAAGTCCTTGCAGAACGCTCGTTCATGCCGATAAAGACCTGTTACCGCATTGTCGGTGAATTGACGGCCCTTGGTTTTCTCAGGTCTTCGGCAAGCGCAACCGTCTCGGCTGCGCCTCAAGATGAAAGATTCGCCAAAGCCTTCCTGGAGTTTGCGATGGTCAATTCTCATAAATTATAATTTGTGAGAATTGATAATTCCCGAGTGTTTCGCCAATGGTTTTCATAGCGCTCCTTTCGGGGGGAAATGGGTGATGAGAATCAATGAAGTAGCATGGGGTATTGGTTGCTGTGGGTGATCGTTTGGGTAGTGAGGATTTGGAAGGGCGGGATGGGTGTGATCGGGCGGACGCAAGAATGCAATGGGGTAGGCGGCATTCGGGGTGAAGCTGTTTGTCGAGCGCGGCTCGCGGCGGATTCTCGGAGGTATGGGAAGCAATGTATATCCAACGGTTGATGCGGGCATATATGCAATGACGAACCAGATCGTTGCGGCGGTGATGAAGGTTTCCTCCGGCAAGGCTACGGTGACGCGCTTGCAGATGAACAGGCAGGGCGGATATGGCGAGGTGAAATTCTGGTGGAAGGGCGAAGATGCCGCAAAAGAGACGGAGCTTGTCGTGCGCGGTTACGTGAATGCGGCAACGGGAGGGCCGCCCGTTCTCCCAGCGAGGCGGCAGATGGCTGTTTGCACCTTCCTTCACACCAAAGGCGATGGCATCAAGGCGCGGTTCGGGCACAAGGGCGCATGGGCTGGGTTACGTCTTGTGGCGACAGCCGACCAGATAAGCCACCGGCGGGCACGTCGGATACACGGACGTTACGTTATGAAAGTCGATGACTGTTTCACCGGCACAGCCGTTGAAATGGGTTACAACGTCGGCAAAGCCGCCGGATCTGGTACTTAAATCCTTTTAATCATGTCGTAGGATGTAGGCGGGTTGCGATTCTACTTGCAGTAGCTTTCGGAACTTATGTTTAGTTCTGGCCACGACGCAATGTGTTGCATTCACAATGAAATGGAGAATGTGCTGCCTTTGCCCGGTTCTGACGTTACCGACACTTCACCGCCGTGGAGCTGGGTGATATGTTTTACGATCGCAAGGCCTAGTCCTGTGCCGCCGATCTGCCGACTGCGGGCTTTGTCAATGCGGTAGAAACGCTCGAAAATTCGTGACTGATGCTCATGAGGTATGCCAACCCCGCGATCTGCGACAGAAATCCGTGCGCGGCCTCCATCTGATTCGAGAGAAAGCTCGATCGTGAGCGAACCCGAATAGCGTAGCGCATTTTCCACAAGGTTCTGCACGGCCTCTTCGATGCGGGCGGCGTCGCAGGCGAGCCTTATCCTGTCGTTGCGCAGAAGGACAAGTCCGACACCCTGTGCGGCGGCTTTGGGCCTCATGAGTGTGAAGACGTTTTTCATGACATCCGAAAGGTCGCATACCACGAAGTCCCGACGTCCTCGTTCTTCGGAATGTTCGATCCTGGCAAGGGAAAGGATATCCTGCGCGAGCTTGTCCAGCCGGACTGTCTGTTCCTTAAGGACGCTGAACATGGCGGCGCGGTCTTCCGGCGCGAGCGAATCATCCTCTGAAAGCACATCCACCGCCCCCATGATTCCGGTTAGGGGTGTGCGTATCTCGTGGGTGACGTTGGAGACGAACTCGCGCCTGAACTTTTCAAGCTTGCGCATTTCCTCAAGAAGACGTTCTTTTGCGTCTCGCTCACCCGTGAGTTGGGCAAGACGCGCCCGGAAACGGCGAACGGTAAGGAACAGCGTAAGAACAACACCCGCGCCGACAAGTGCTGCGACAACGATCTCTGCGATGGTGGACACATCGGGAAATGAAGCCAAGAACGTCATGGTCTGAACCTGTATCCGGCTCCACGGACGGTCTCGATATGATCCGCCCAAGCTCCAAGTTTCCTGCGAAGTCCCACTACCTGAACGTCAACGGCGCGATCCGTGACATCCTTGCCGGCGTTCTGGGTAAGGTCGATGATCTGGGCACGGGTATATACGCGTTCCGGGCGGGAAAGCAGAAGCGACAGCACCCTGTATTCGCTTCCGGTTAGGTTGAGAGGCTTGCCATTGAGTGTCACTGAGCGGGAATCGGAATTCAGCACAAGTCCGTCAAAATCTGTATTGGATTCCTTGACCGACTCTGGTCTGCGCAGGACAGCGCGTATTCGGGCAAGCAGGACCTGACGTGAAAAAGGCTTGGTTACATAGTCGTCGGCTCCGCATTCAAGACCTCGCACCACATCGCCTTCCTCGCTTCTGGCGGTGAGCATTATGACAGGAGTGGAGGCGATCTCCTTCGTCTCGCGGATGCGGCGGCAGACCGTAAAACCGTCAAGACCTGGCAGCATAAGATCAAGAAGCACAAGCGACGGACGCAGCTCGCGGACGAGTTTCAGTCCGTCGTCCCCCCGTTCAGCCTCCTTTATGAGCGTGTATCCCGCGCCGCGCAGAAGGACGCGCAGTACGCTGCGGATCGCGGCGTCATCCTCGATTATGACAATCGTATCCGCCGACATTTCTTATTTCTCCGCTTAGACGTGCTTGCCGCCCGCAAGCGTCTGCGAAATGTTCAGATAGCAGCTGCGGATGCGGTCGAACGCATTGAGTATGTCAAGCTGGGCGAGTGTACGCATCGGAGAAGAGCCTACCGTTCCAAGCGCAGACTGTCGCGCATCGCGGACGCGTTGACGGATATCTTCGGAGAGTTCATCGGCGTTGGCGACAGGCTTCTTGCCGAACTCGTTCTCGCAGAACTCGAGCGAAACGTTCACAGCCGCCGCAAACGCGGAGACACGCGAATGGATGTCCAGCACAACACTGCGGGCGTCACCGGCGAATTCGCCGCCGCCGTCACGGAAACGGCGCAATGCCTTGATGATCGTGCATTCCTCGTCCGAAATCGTCTCAAGTTCATCCGTGATGCGCAGGAGCGAACGGGCCTGCCCGGCCACATCTTCGGGAAGGCGCGAGGTCATGACGCGGCCGAGGAACTCCGTCACCTCCTGCTGCACGCGGTCAAGGATGTCCTCGCGCCGGAATACATGGTCCACATCCTTGTCGTCCGCCGTACCGTCAATCGCTCCGCGGACGTTTGCCATCATCTCAACGTTGCTGTTTGCCATGAAAAGAACCTCTCGGGCGGCCTGCTCACAGGCAATCTGCGGAGACTGCTTCACGCGCTTGTTTAGGTAGGTAAGGCGCGTCTGCTCGCTTTGTGCCTTTGCCGGAACAAGCCAGGTTACGAAACGTGCGAACTGCTTCACAAACGGCAGGAAGATGAGCGTCGTGACGATATTGAAGCCGGTATGGACCGCCGCCATCGGTGCGGCGGGCTTGGCAGCCCAGTCAGGGAAGAGATCCTTCGCGATCGGGAGCATAACGGGAATGAAAAGCGGAATGAGGACAACCGTACCCACCACATTGAAGAGAGAGTGCGCCATGGCCGTACGCTTCGCTTCGGTCGTACCTCCAAAAGCCGCGAGCCATGCCGTGACCGTCGTGCCGATATTCATGCCGAAGACCGTTGCGGCGGCGGTCTCGAACGAGATGATGCCCTGGATGGAAAGCGTCATTGCGATGGCTGTTGTGGCCGCCGAACTCTGCACGACCGCAGTGAACACCAGTGATATGATGAAGCACTTTACGAGTCCCAGCACCGTTCCCGCATCCAAGGACGCAAAAACCTGACGGACTGCCTCATTCTCCTTGATGGGGGCAACGCCCTTGTTCATCCAGTATAGCCCCATGAACACAAAACCGAGACCCATGAGCGCAAGACCGAGGTTGTGGGCGGTTTCCCTGTTTATGAAGAAGTAGAATATTGCACCTAGCGCGATCACGGAAAGACCCAGAAGCCCTACATCGGGCACAAACGCTATCAGCCACGCTGTGGTTGTTGTTCCTATGTTGGAACCTATGATGACGTTTATCGCCTGGGTCAGGTCAAGAAGTCCGGATGACACGAATCCTACGGCGATAACCGTAATGATCGAACTCGACTGCACAATGATCGTGGATACGCATCCCGTGGCAACACCGGCAAGGCGATGGGTCGTGGCAAGAGCCATGAACCGCCTCAGCCCACGGCCGCTGACAGCCTGCAGACCTTCAGACAAATGCTTCATACCAAGCAGGAAGGTGCCAAGACCTCCTGCAACCGTCAAG
>JAFXEA010000168.1 GCA_017521065.1 Kiritimatiellia bacterium
CCGCCGAGCAGATAGCAGCCCTCAAACCAGGCCAGATGGGTACGGTTCCACCCTTTGCATGGTGGAATTTCGCCACGGCTGATGTGTGTGATCTTACGGGTCGATTTCTTCCAGGCAAGCTTGACGGCAATGCGGCTATTGTGGATGGTGCGCTCGTGTTGAGAGATAAGGGCGATTCTTTCTTTGCAGCACCGCGCATATGGGACGGGAAAACTCCAGTGCAGGAATTTGTGATGGATACAGCACGTCGTTTGCGCGAATGCACCATGCATGATCCGCACCGTCCGTTCTACCACTTTGCCTGCATCGACGGCAATGCAGCGCCTGGAGATCCTAACGGTGCTTTTTATGCAAATGGTCGTTACCATCTTATGTATCTCTATCGTGTGATGAAACCGGATAGAAGAAACGGGAGGAGACGTTCGTTTGCGTGGGGACATATGGAAAGCACCGATCTTCTCCACTGGCGACACTTGCCCGACTCCATCGTTCCTGATCAGGATGATGACGGGGCCTATTCGGGTGGTGGCTTCGTGGATGAAGACGGAACAGCATATCTTTCCTACTGGATGTTGTGGGGCGCGAGGGGGCTTGGACTTGTGCGCAGTACCGATTCGCACTACGAAAAGTGGGAGCGCCATCCCGCGAATCCAGTCATTCCTGCTGTAATATCTGGCGAAGGACGTGCGAAACTTCCCGACGGCACTGAAAAAATCATCGCAAATGCAGACCCTTCCAATATATGGATGAAAGACGGGCGATACTACATGCTTGCGGGTAATGGGCCCATACTGAACCGTTACGGAAGAAAGCCGGATTCGCCTCAGGAGTTAAAGGGTGATCGTCTTGATCTGTACGTATCCGACGACCTCGCAAAGTGGGAGTTCGTCAAGGTGTTCTACAAAAGGCGGGTGAACGAGACCCGCGCTACGGGCTGGACTGATGAGGATGAGGACAACATGTGTCCAACATTTCTGCCGTTGCCAGATGCACCGGAGAATGGAAAGGATTCCGGCAAGTGGTGCATGACGTTCATCAGCCATCCTCGCGGATGCCAATATTACATCGGTACGTACGACAAGAAGAATGACGAATTCTTACTGGAGAGTCACGGACGCATGTCGTGGGTCGACAACAGCTATTTTGCGCCGGAGGCGATGATCGACGGCAAGAACCGTCATCTTGTTTGGACATGGATGTATGGCGACAATCAAAAAGGACATGGCTGGTATGGTGTGTATGCCTTGCCGCGTACGTTGTGGCTTCGCAAGGACGGGACGCTCGGAATCGGAGTGCCGTCCGAGTTCCGCAAATTGCGGTTGGGTGGTACCAAGGAGACGAACGTAACCGTCGCCGACGGCGGCAAGCGTGAGATGAAGGTTGGACGCGGCGACTGCTGCGAAATGTCTGTCAAGGTGCCGTTTGACTCTGCCTCGTCCGCACTTGTAAAGGTACGGGCTACGTCTGACGGCGAAGAGGCGGTTCACATCTGGTACGATGCAGCGTCTAAGGAACTCGTGATGGATACCACGCGCATGAAGGACGGTTTTAGGTCTGCGGTGGAGCGTGCGCCTTTGGAACTGGCGGAGGGCGAAATGTTGGATCTGGACGTATTTGTGGATCGCAGATTGGTGGAAGTATTTGCAAACGGACGTCAGGCGATTTCCCGTTTTGCATGTCCGAAATCCACCGAGGCTTTGGGTGTCGTCCTTTCGGCGAAGGATGGCCCGGCAACGTACGAGTCTGTAGAAGTTTGGGAACTTGCTCCTACGAATCCGTACTAATTTGAGGAGTTGCCATGGAAGTTAGATATATGTTAAATGCAAAAGATGTGTCAATCCGGTTATTGCGGATACTGCTCATTATTGTTTTTGTGTTATCGGCTGTTTCTGCTTACGCTGATATCATTAAGGATCGTACGCTTGTTTCGTGGGCGGCTCCGGCGACGCTCGACCAGCGCGGTGGCAGTGTGCTTACGATAAGCCAGGGCGATCGGTTCGACGGGCTCGTCTTTGCCGAACTTGCCAAGGGCGCTTGGATGCTCGGAAGCGACCATTTTAGGCGGACTTGCCGCGACCAGAAGAGATGGCCCAAAGAGTGCGCCGTGGATCGTTTTGTGCAGATAGCGGCTACCTATCGAGATTCCGAGCGTAGGGTCACGCTCTATAAGGATGGCGTATCGTTTGCCTCATATGTGCTTCCAGAAGAAGTGGATACTGGATTTGCCACGGACCAGCTTGAAGTCATCATCGGCATCCGCCATAAGGGACGGAAAACGTCGTTCGTCGGCAAGGTGAAGGACGTGCGAGTTTATGATTGCGTTTTGTCCGCCGAGCAGATCGGCGCCCTCAAGCCAGGGCAAGTGGGTGAGATCCGTCCCTTTGCATGGTGGAATTTTGCGACGGGAGGCGCATTTGAACTTACGGGACGGTACTTGCCTGGCACGATTGATGGCTGCGCGTCGATTGTGGATGGTGCGCTTGTACTAAAAGGCGAGGGAGATTCATTCATCTCTGTTCCACGCGAGAGGAGATGGAACGGAAAAACTCCCGTGCCGGAATTTGTAATGGATACAGCTCGTAGTTTGCGCGAATGCACCATGCATGATCCTCACCGTCCGTTCTACCACTTTGCCTGCATAGACGGAATTGCGTTTCCAGGGGATCCGAATGGAGCTTTCTACGCAAATGGGCGCTATCATCTGATGTATCTCTGTCTTGCACCGGAGCCGTATGGGAGGAAAAAAGGAAGGCGTTCGTTCCGTTGGGGGCATATCGAAAGCACCGATCTTCTGCACTGGCGTCACCTGTCCGATCCTATCGTTCCAGAAGGAGACGACCACGGGGCATTTTCGGGAGGAGCTTTTGTGGATGATGATGGAACGGCTTATCTTTCCTATTGGATGATATGGGATGCACTGGGGCTTGGGATAGTTCGCAGTACCGACGCACGCTACGAGGAGTGGGAGCGCCATCCTGCTAATCCTGTCATCCCTGCGGTAAGAGGTGGCGAAGGCCGTGTAAAGTTGGCGGACGGTACTGAAAAGCCTGTAGCGAACGCAGATCCTTCAAATATCTGGAAGAAAAACGGACGATACTACATGCTTGCGGGCAATAAGGCCATACTCGACCGTTATGGAAGAAAGCCGGATTCTCCTCAGGAATACAAGGGTGATTGGCTTGACCTGTACGTATCCGACGATCTCGCGAAGTGGGAGTTCGTGAAGGTGTTCTACAAAAGGCGGGCGAATGAGACTAGAGCGACGGGTTGGACGGATGAAGACGAAGACAACATGTGCCCCGTGTTTCTTCCGTTGCCCGACGCGCCGGTGAACGGCAAGGATTCCGGCAAGTGGTGCATGACGTTCATCAGCCACAATCGCGGATGCCAGTACTATATCGGCACGTACGACAAGAAGAACGACGAGTTCATTCCCGAGCGTCATGGGCGCATGACTTGGGTTGACCAACGCTATTTTGCGCCGGAGGCGATGATCGACGGCAAGAACCGTCAACTTCTTTGGGTATGGATGCTTGGCGATGTCCGAAAGGCTGCAGATAGAAAAGGACATGGCTGGTATGGTGTGTATGCCTTGCCGCGCACACTGTGGCTTCGCAAGGACGGGACGCTCGGAATAGGAGTGCCGTCAGAGTTCCGTAATCTGCGGTTGGGAGGTACCAAGGAGACGAACGTTGTTGTCGCCGATGGAGGCAAACGTGAGATGAAGGTTGGGCGCGGCGACTGCTGCGAAATATCCGTCAAGGTGCCGTTTACTTCCGCCTCGTCCGCTCTTGTAAAGGTACGGGTGACGCCCGACGGCGAAGAGGCTGTCCACATCTGGTACGATGAGGCGGCAAAGGAGCTCGTGATGGACACCACGCGCATGAAGGATGGCTTCGGGGCGGTGGTGGAGCGTGCGCCGTTTCAATTGACGGATGGCGAAACATTGGATCTGGACGTGTTCGTTGACCGCAGGGTTGTGGAGGTGTTCGCGAACGGGCGGCAGGCGATATCGCGTTTCGCATGCCCGAAATCCACTGAGGCCTTGGGTGTAGTACTCTCGGCGAAGGACGGCCCGGCGACATACGGGACCGTGGAGGTCTGGGAACTTGCCCCTACGAATCCGTACTGATCTAAGGAGATTACATGAAAAACAGAAGCCTTTGGTTCTTGTCGATAGTGGCGGCGATGGGGGGATTCCTCTTCGGTTATGATACCGCCGTCATCAATGGCGCAGAACAGCAGATCCAGCAGAACTGGGGGCTGTCCGGCATCGTCCACGGATGGGTGATGAGCGCCGCACTTTGGGGCACCGTGGCAGGAGCCTTGGGCGGAGGCAAGGTTGCCGACAGGTTCGGACGGAAAAACACGCTTTTCGGCGTGGGGGTGCTGTATCTCGTTTCGGCCGTGTGGAGCGCTTTTGCGGGCGGTCCGTATTCGCTGATGGTCGCACGGTTCGTCGGAGGTTTGGGCGTGGGGTGTTCCTCCATCGCCGCGCCGGTCTACATCGCGGAGATATCTCCAGCCGAGAAGCGCGGACGGATGACGGCGCTCTTCCAGTTCAACGTGGTATTCGGCATGTGCATCTCGCAGTTTGTGAACTGGACACTGGGCGACTTTGGCGTTCATGCGTGGAGATGGATGCTCGGGGCGGAGGCTGTGCCCGCATTGATATTTGTGGCGTTGTGTCCGTTCCTGACGGAAAGTCCACGGTGGTTGGAGGAGCGCAATGCGTCTGTCGGGAATACGGTGTCTTCAGCCTCGCGCTTCTTTGCGAGGGCGAACCTGAAGCCGATCGTCCTGGCGTTTGCGGTCGCGTTCTTCAACCAGCTCTCCGGCATCAATGCGGTACTGTATTTTGCGCGGCGCATCTTCGAGATGGCCGGATGCAGTTCGTCGGGCGCATTGGCCGTGACGGCGGGAATGGGTGTCGTGAACGCCCTGTCTACCCTTGCGGGCGTATTCCTTATCGACCGCCTCGGACGCCGTGCGCTGCTGATAATCGGAGGTGTGGGATATGTGGTGTCCCTCTTCGCCTGTTCGGCCGCATTCATGCTGGATTGCGGAGCCTTGGCGGCTACGATGGTGTTCCTGTTCGTCGTTTCGCACATGCTGGGGCAGGGGACCGTCATATGGGTGCTAGTAGCCGAAGTGTTCCCGCAGCAGTTCCGTGCGCAGGGACAGGCCTTGGGGAGTTTCACCCA
>JAFXEA010000169.1 GCA_017521065.1 Kiritimatiellia bacterium
CACCGCGTCGATCTTACGCTTTATTCCCTTGACCGTATAGTCGAAGGTGCTCTCGATCCTGTTCTCAATGCCCTCCGCGAAAAGGATCTCTCCGAACGCATCGCCGCCGGTCTTGGAAGCATCTGAACTGCTTAAAACTTCTACGCAATCCCTACTTCTATCTGACAACCACCATCAAACCTAAAATAGGAGCAGGGGTCAGATAGACGGTGTCTCCCACAAGCGTAAACACGCCTCTCGCCTCCTGTGCAGCTTTCCTGTCTATGCGCCACAGGCGGAGATCAGGATTCGTAGCCCCCGCGATCTTCGCGACAGGCGTCGGGTTCAACTGAGCCGGAAGCACCAACAGATTGCCGTCATTCCGTCCTGGTTTCACCGTAACTTTGCTGGAGAATACGCAATCTGAGAACACAGGAACGCCGTTTGTATTCACCCATGCATCCGACAGTGCCACACAGACCGACGCTTCTTTCAATGCGCCTCCCTTCACTACACCATCACCAGAGAAAGAGGCTCCTGTCAGCTCTCCCGCCGATGAAAGGTCAAGCGTTCCCTGTCGCACATCGGCCGTTCCTCCGAATGCGTAGGCGTCCGCACCAAAGGCCACCGTGCCCGGGCCGTCGACAACAATTCCGCCCGGACCTTCAAACG
This sequence comes from Kiritimatiellia bacterium, assembly GCA_017521065.1. Classification (GTDB taxonomy): domain Bacteria; phylum Verrucomicrobiota; class Kiritimatiellia; order RFP12; family UBA1067; genus UBA1731. The sequence goes on from JAFXEA010000169.1 coordinate 652, forward strand.
GGGCATTGATTGTCAGAGTCCTGCCCGCCACCGGTTTAAGGACAACACCCTTTCCGCGCATCTCCCACCTGATGTGTCCAACGACCGATGCGGAAAGCGTCCTATCGCCTAAATCGTCCGACCACTGCCACTCGCCACCATCGAACGCCAGCGTAAGGTCACGGGTCTGTCCCGCCTGTTCAGATATGGCACTCAAAGCCAAGCACGAACCGTTGCGGGTGAATATCTCGCCATAGACACGCGCTGGCGTTCCATATGCAAGCGACGTTGTCCGTCCGTCAGGACATCCAAAACGAGAACCGTTATCAAGATCAATAAATATCGAACCGTCAAGCACCATCCCCGATCCCACTTCAAACGATGAGGAATTCAGGAAATAGCGAACGATCGGAACAGTTCCCGCGCCGTCAATGCGTCCACGAGTAAGGTATGCGTTATCCGTCACATATCGCAACATCGAATTGGTAGCCGCATAGGTTGCGAAAAAGCCGTCCGCAGTACAAGCATACCCCGGCATGGAATCGGTCCAGCTCAGAACAGAACCGTTCAGGACCCTTATTGTCGACGAACGAGTTGAAAACGCGGGTCGGCCAAGACACCATCCATTGTAGAGACTTCTGCAATCAAGTGCAACGTTGTCGAGCGTCAGCATCGGCTGAGCCGCAACAGGGGAAGGCGTCGGCACCGACACGTAGGTCGTCCCAAGAGATTTGACGCAGGCATTCACGCCTTGTCCGACAAGTCTGAGCTCTCCCTCGACAACGGAAAGCGGGCCTCGCATACCGGTTGGCTCCGCCCCGTCAGCGGGGAAGTTGATTCCCGCATCCGCAGTATGATGATCGCCCTGTCCGACAGGGCTTGCGGATGCCGAGATTGCAACCGTAGTCTCCGCCGGCACATTAACAGTCATGGCTCCTTTGCCACGCTTTACAAGAAAGCCTTCCGCCACATCGAATCCAGAGAAGGAAACATCGCCCTCGGTATTGACGACCACCGCCTTCTGCGCACCATCGGCGGATATCGACGCCGTCCCCGGAAGAACGGCATTGACGCCATCGGCAACCTCCAAAGTGCCGCCCTTGAGCGTAACGCTGTCACGAAGCGCAGTACCGAGAGCATTCGCACCGTCAACAGTCAGGATTCCATCACGGAGCGTCACGCCTTGCCGTGTCGTAAGCAGTCCAGCGATGGTCAAATGTCCCTTCCCGGACTTGTCGATGCCGCCATCCTTTACCGCACCTGAAATTCGCAAGGACGCATTCGCCGAAATGGACACAGGGATGTTAGCGAGCAGATCAAGGCCGCATGCTATTTCATGTTCTCCGCCGGCCACATCAATACGAGCACCTCCCGGTACGCCGTGCAGACGCAGACTTGACTCTGCTCCGTCAAGCACATGCTCGCCACCTTCAAACGAAAGCGCTCCCGCCGTGTCTCCATCGCGGACGATTACAGTGGAACCACCCCCTGCAGCGAACACGGCAGTATCCTTGGCCGTCGGAACGGAATTCCCTTCCCAGTTCTCCGGAATCTGCCATACGGTGCCAGTGCCTTTCCACACAGCGCGTCCAGACAGAGGAGCGTCAGGAACCACCGACACCTTTACCGTCGTCTTTCCGGCATTCGCATCATAGACGAACTCAGTCTCGGCATGAACTCCAGACTGTGCGCCGGAAAGCATGATCTTCGAAAGTTCATCACGTACCGCTGCGGAAAGTTCGCCGGAAACAGCGAATACCGTCTGCGGTCCAGAAGGCATGGACGACCACGAGAGCGAAACGTTCTCGAGCGCAAAACTGCCGTCCACCGCAATCACGTCTCCAGGATCCAAAGTCACAACCGCATTCGTCATCGACAATGCCGATACAGAAAGTGTCGTACACGGGCCAGCAAGCGAAAGGGTCGATCCCGACACGGACACCACAGAGTCCAGCTGCGCATTGACATCAACAGCCTTGAACACACCTTCGTCAACAACCACAGAGGATACGGACAAGCGTCCAGAATACGAAAGCGTACCGGCACCCGTCTTCACCAGAACACCGTTCTCTCCGTCGGCATTGCCGATATCCTGCGCCACAGACACATCATAGTTCATGGTGTCCAGCACAAGCCCGTTCGAACCGATGGACACCTTGTCGAAACCGGAAAGAAACGCGACATTATCGGTAGTGTCCTCCGGGGCATTTGCGGCGGCAAGAAGCCGTCCACCGTCGCCCAAAAGCACAGCACCCGGCTTGAGTCCACGTACAAGCGGCGTACTCAGAGTACCGCCCCTAAGTTCCATGCGGAATGTTTCATTGCCGGTTTCACACGCCCAGACACCCGGACGGGTATTTCCACCGACCTTGATCTCTCCACCCGTTTGAATGACGCTGAAAACGCCGCTGCTGCCGTTGTTGCGGATGCGGTCGACGCCAAGAATGCCGCCATCCACTTTCACCGAACCCATGGATGTTAAAATACCATACGATCCGGCGATGGTAAACTTACCGCCGAGAACATGCAAAATCGAATCACCTGACGAGGTGTAATAACTGTCTCCCAAACATGTTTCACCGCTCTTCTGAACATAGCGTGCGTGATTGTTCATATTTCCCTTGATCGACACGCATGCCCCGTCATTGGTGAATGCGCCTCCGTGCGAAGTGTAGTTCCCCTTTACTTCCAGGGACGTGCCGACATCTCTGATCAGGAACGACCCGGCATTATGGTTGAACGCACCCGCGCCCGTTCCGCCGAGATGCCCGACGGCGATCTCCGCTCCGTTCGATACAACGGTATTTCCGCGTTGGGTGAACGATCCGTCCGCCGACACCTTGGCTCCGTTGAATACTGTCGACACGGAAGCGCCACGTTCAATCTCGAATCGAGGGACCTTGAAAACGGTACCGGGAGAAAATACAAAACGCGTAGGGATAGTGGAATCAAGACCTATCTTGAGTGTATATACGCCAACACCGTCGGCTTCACCTCCGGAGGATTCAGGATCGAACGCATTGAATTCGCCACGTTCAAAATCTATTTCCGTCGAATAGTCTGCGACGGACGTCTGCCTGAAAGCGAAATCGCGCAGGAGAACCGCAGAGCGCGTACTGGATGCGGTGCGCGTAAACTCAGCGAGCGTATAATCCGCACTCGGCACGTCCTTGCCTGCCGGAACATATGTCTGCCACAGGAAATCAGCCTTATACGCAGTCGCAGAGGAAGGCAGCAGAAGTTCATGCCCTTTGGCATCGAACCGAAGGTTGCTGCCATCCTGCGCCGCCGCGCTGTGTCCGGACTTGAAGTACAGTGTCGTAAAGGCATTCGTGCGGCTTTGCGTCAGATGGAATCGCTTGTCGTACGCATAGCCGGGGAACTGGATACTGTCGCCATCCCCCGGAGCCCGGTTCTGGTCCCATTGCGTCGGCTCGTAAACATCCGTGTCCGAATCGGAGGACTTGTCCTTCTGCTGGAAAAATGCGGCGGAGGCCGTCATTCCCGCAAGTCCTGACATGAGCAGGGCAAATGCTTTCGCGTATCGCTTCATTTTCTGGATTCCTTTCGTAGCGCCGGAATAATCCGGCGGTTGTATTCCTCGACCATCGGACCGAGGTTTTCCGTCAAGACATAGTCTATGTCAAGTTCATTGAAGATGTACTCAAGATTTTTCGGGTCGTTGCACAACTGCTCGCATGTGCAGAGGTTCACCTTTACCCCTGCAGCATGGGCCTGATCTGAAAACTTCCTCGGCCAAGGTTGGCGCAGCTGAAGATACTGGCACCTGTTCTCTATCGTCGTGCGAAGATATTCGGCGTTCTGTTCATCCGTCCACGGATGAAAATAGTTCACCCCGCGTGGACGCGTCATATTGCAGGTCTTGAGTTCTGGCACCGCTGCGCGCGCCGCATGGATGTCGGGAAGGATTGCGGCGATGTAACACTGGTTCAAACGCCCAAGCTCTTTCACGCGAAGCGCCACGTCGCGAGCCACTGTGTTACCGGGCGGCCCGTAGCAATGAAGGTTGATCAGCATGCCTTCGCGCGGAAGGCAGGCAAGCGCCTCCTCAAGCGTCGGAACCTTCTCGTCCGGCCAGTCCTTTCCGCGCCAGACGATATGCCCCGAGCGGATGTAGTCGAACGTGCAGTCCTGTATCAGCCCCTTGAGGTTGGTCATCCGGGAGAGGTCATGGTCGTGCATCACGACAAACTCGCCCGTCTTGCACCGCTGGATGTCGAACTCCACGAAATGGGCACCAAGACGCACTGCGCTCTTGAGTGCGCTCACGGTGTCGTCAGGATAGTTCGCGTAATCTCCCTGATGGCCTCCTATGCCGCGAGACGGAAGTTCGGTGCGCGTCGAAAGGATGAATATGTCACCGCGCACCATGTCCACGGAATATTCGCCGCCGCCGACTTCCCGGAAGGCTGGTCCCGCAAGCACGGAGTCCGGCAACCGTCCAAGAGGAAGTCGGAACCGCTTCTCGCCACTCGACTGCGCAACAAAATAGAAGAGTCGCGACCCGTATCCCGAAAGCTCATCCGTCTCCATCAGCGGATTCAACCCCGCCTCACGCAGACAGTTGCGCAGAAGCGCTGGCGTGACGCCGCCTGGACGCGACGTGTAGATTTCCGTGAAGACATTATGACGACGAACAGCAAGAGCCGGAATGTCAGTCCCCTCAAATGTTGCAAGTGTCTTCCACCCCGCCTTCTCATCGGGCAGTGAAAGCCGAGGATGGTCAAATCCCCAAACGCTCCACGTCGGCACGACCGATCCCTTCACTCCTTTCATCAGAGGATCACGGGAATCGCCTTCGGCGAACCCCATCTTTGCGAGACCTTCGGGAGCAGGTTTCAGTCCAAGATCCTTCTCGCATTCGGCGCCGTCCGCCGCAAACAATCCGGGACGGTAGCTGTACACAAGCACACGACCGTCCTTTGCGTAGCGACGGCGCAGCTCGGAGAACTGCGCATGCGTCACCGTGGTGAGATCCGCGAAATACACGACCGAAGGCAGTTCCGCAGTCTTGTCCGAAAGGATATCGTCGACAAGATGGCTCGACCAGTGCACTCCCGTGCGAGACAGGGCGTCGCGAGGCATTTCACGTATCTGGTACGGAACGATGCGGTTGCATCCAAGCGACTGCTGATCCCAATAACGTTCTCCCGCGACAAGCGCGATACGTTCGGCCACAGGCGATTCCGGACGCGCATTTGCCGCCATGGCATTGACAATCCTCCATGTCTCCTGCGCGGCGGGAGTTGCGTACATTCCGCCATCCATGTCGTAGGCATGGTAGGTTCCGCCATGCGTCAGTGCATTGGCGGCGAAGAATAACGCCTTCCGGCGAAAGGTTGCGTCCGTATGGTGTCCACGCCAGAATTCGCTTCCCCAATAGCCCCAATTCCCGACATCATGGCTGCGCAGGTCAAGTTCGGAAACGAACAGTTTTCCGTTTCGGACAAGCGCCCCGTCAAACACCGCGGACATAACCGGATCGGCATGTTCGCGCACATAATCCGGAACGACTGCAAAAAAGTCCCAATCGGGCGATGCGATCAACCGGCTCGTGCACGACTGCGAAATGAGCGGATAGCCGGCAAGACCGCCATGCGGCGAATAGCTTCCGACAAGCATTCGTTCCCTTGATGCCCTTTTGACCGCCCGCGCCATTGTCAGACGCATCTCCGCCGACGCCTCGGCATAGAACGCACGCCAGTCGCCCATCGTGGTCACCGCATGCTCGGCATAGTGTCCGGATGCGCTGTCGTAGAATCGATCCGGACTAGGGATCGCCGTCTGCGTGTTTCGTCCGTACTTCCTTGCGCACCACTCCGAGAAACGCCGTCTCGACACATCGGAGCAGTCGGCCGCCTGCAGTCCGGACAGATCATTGTCGAATGCATCAAGCCACTGCGTATCCGTTCCGCCATTCAGATAAGTACCGATGACAGCCTTTCCTTCCGGCCATTTCTCCAGTTCGGAAAATATCTTTTCAAGCACCGCAGAAGCATCGGCGGCGAACTTCTCCGAGGTGTACGAAAAGGCGGGATATTCATCCTTGCGCCAATCATACGTAAGCTTCTCACGGTAGTCCGTCACACGGTACACTCCACGGACAATGCCGTAGCGTCCATCCGGAGAACGGAGAATCTCGCCGGGATTGGCTTCACCCCACCCTGGGGGCGGCTGAATGATGAACACCAACATAAGCATGGCATCGGGGCACCGCTTCAGATAGCGTCTCAATTCAAGCCGGACCTTTTCTGCATCCACCGATCCGCCCGCGCGCCATACGCCAGTAGACGACTGCGCATCCGCCCTTGTGGAAGGGGCAAAATTCAATCCGACAGTTATTATGTTGAATCCCTTGCGCGACATTACCGAGGCGGACGGCAGACGGTTCGGGACCTCAAACGCGGCAGTCTTGAAGATCCTCGGTATGACGGCCTTACCGTTTACGAGCAATTCAGTACGATCGCCGTTGCGTACCAGTTTCGGAACCAACTTCGGTCTGCGAGCCAGCACGGCGTCAAGCTCTGCATCCGTAAGCATGTCACGCGGGTTTTCCGCAATCGAAGGGAATCCATCCCGCTGCGGCGGAGGGGGCGTTTCAAGGCGTAAAGGCGCAAACTCCACTCTATCAACACGCGCCGCATCCCCTTCGCGGACAAGACGCATCGATACGCGTCGCACCGTATCGGGCAGTTCAATCTTGTCGATGGACACCGCATAATTGGCGGGCAGCGCATCTTTCTTCCCCTTGTTGTCCGCAACGCGCATATATATCCGCCATCTCTGCACAGACATATCCTCAGGGCCAAACGTACGCTGCTGAATCTGCCCCACGTTCGATGCGTAGACCACACGCCCCTTTACGTCATATGCCGTTACGTGCGGCCTGAACAGGGAGGTTACAGGAACGTCGAGTTCCCTCCATGACCAGTCAAGCCTCCACTCTTCTCCTGGGGAGACTGCGAACGAACGCTCTCCGGCGACCGGTCCGTCTGAAACCAGAAAACGCAACATTGAACGGCGGGACGCACGGATCAGCTGCGGCTCGCGAGTGAAATCGTCCGTTGCCCGTATGAACCGGCGACAGAAACGTTCCGCCTCGGTTGCATCGCGCAAAGCGGCCATCTTCAGCAGCTCACCGTCTTCGACGCCATCGCGTATGTTGGCCAAACGGATCGAAGGCAGAAGATTGCGGCGGCCAGGATAGATCAGAACACCATCTCCGTTTGCGTTGGAGTCGATGGATGAGTCCCACGCAAGATACGTATCGTCTTCGTCAAGCGGAGCGTTCTCTGGCTGTTCCCAGTAATTAACCGCCCAGTAGAGAAATCCGTCCACCCCATACAGATGCGTCATCCAACCAAGGATGCGCCCGTCCATGGGCGGCGCCTCAAGCCCCGCGAAGTTTGCGTAAGGATGGTGAGGTCCGCAGCAGACGTACCACCAGACCTTCTTGCCTTTTTCACGCAGCCGTTTAGTCAAGGCGGAGTCCCACATGCAGAGTTCAGGACAGAACCAGTCTCCGGCCTCTGCCGTCACCGTCAGTCCGGCGACCTTTTTCGAAATGTCCTGATACGCGCGGGAAGTGCTCATCACTGGAATGCCAGGCAAATCCCGATGGAGATTGCGCCAATACAGATCGAGTGAGGAATAGAACTCCTTCTCCTTCTCGTCGAACCCATAGAAATATGCGAGCCTGTCGAGTCCGTGTCTGCGCAACTTTTCGACATACGGCTTCACCTTGGCAAGAAATTCCGGGTAGTGGCGTTCATATGCCTCGTGCACCGTCTTGTACTCGGTGCCATCCGGCTTCAACGGCGTATCATAGGGTATCGTAAGAACATTGAAAAGATTCATCCCTCGGTCCCGGGCATGCAGAAGCTCTTCAACCGGCAGAAGCTCCGTTCGCGATATGTTGTCGGGGGAAAGCCTATGGTCCAGAAGGATGTCAATGCCGGCACGGCGCATCTTGCCAAAACGCTCCGGATAAAGCCGACGGAGATAGTTGTCAAAAAGGGTGTATGAGTTGAATGTGGAAAACGTCTTGGGCAATGCCACATCCATCACCTCGACAGATATCTTGACCGAAGCGATCTCCTTGTCTGCGGACTTGAGACACATCGTCCCCTCGTAACGTCCGGGCTTTGCTCCGGAAGCGGCATGAACGGTAAGCCAAAGCCCCTGCGTCCGGCCTGGCCGCACACGGAAGGGCGCAGCCGGCAAAAGAGGATCTGGCATCCATGCCTCATCTGCGGGAGGGCCAAAAGGATGGGGCTGCGCCTTGCGCATACGCGGTATGTATCCTACTCGCTCCCACTTCCATGAACCGTCAAAAACACGGCCATTCCTGTCCTCTAAAGGAGAAAGCGTCGCGGTTACATCCGCAAGCTCCCTCCTGCTGCCGCACGTCAACAGCACCTGCATCGACTCGCGTTCGTTGCGGGCCAGAACCAACGATGCCGATGGATTGGAAATCTCATCGGCGACCGGCATCGTCATGGGCGTGACTCTGCGCATGGAATCAGCCGTCCATACGGCAAAACCATCATACGGCAAGACTTCCGCATACGCAAAAAATACCGCGACAGCCGCCACACACGTAAACACAGTAAATTTCATGCTACGTATTATAACACATCATGGTATTTACGTTTTTTTTTTGTCGCTTTTTTCACATATGGGTGACAAGACAAAGTAAATGCGACTGCCCGCGAAGCGGGGAGTCGCATTTACTTTGGCATTCTGCTTGGTTGCATTGAATCTGCCCATAGTTGCATTTACTTTGTCCGGCGACCTTCTTAATTATTTTCTTCTATACTTTCTTTATCACTCCCACGGCTTTGACAGGGCAGCGGAAGATACCACAGGAGCGAGTTAGCCGGCAGCGAGTTCGTGGATGGGCGGGAAATGATTGGGATATGTACGGGCAACGCAGAAGGTCAGTACGCACTTCATCAAGGGTCGGTATCAACTTTGCAGAAGGTCAGTGCGCACTTTTTGCAAGGTCACCACATTGACCATCGCCTCCAAAAACCTGCCTTTGCATTCAAGCCGTCTTTACGGTGAATGTACGGCCGCACATATGGCAAGTGATGTCGATCTCAGGCGGAAGCCCGGCACGTTCCTTCTCGTCCAAGGCCCCCAGCATTGCGACCGCCCGTTCTGGCGTGCAACGGCACTCAAACCGCAATGTCGCCGTTTTGACAGGCTTTGCATCCGGAAGTCCCATCTGCGCCAGCAGTTCGCAGGAAGGGATATCGAACCGCTCAGGAACAAATTCCGAAACGGACTCTTTTGAATCGGGCAACGCCTCCACCAACACACCGTGAGCATGCAGCACCTCGGCCTCCAGATTCGTCTCGGCAGAAAGGTATATGCAGGCCCTTCGCTGGAGGGAACCGGCCAGATATCCGTCTATTGAACCTGAAATGCCCTGCGAGATGATACGCCCAGGTACCGAACGGGTCACTTGGATCTGCTGAGAGCCCAGGATTTTGCGGTCATCCCGGTCGGGACTAGCATCAAATTCGTCGAGAACCTTCTTTTCGGTATATCCGCGAAGTGCGCCATCCGCCGTACATTCCACATTGTAGCCGCCGAGGGGGCCTGTGCACTTCATCTGGATGGACAACGCCTCATCCTTCTCGCTCGTCTCCGATGCAAGCAATGCTGCGGAGGCAAGCGCCTTTGCGAGATAGTAAGCGCTCACAGGTCCGCACAGATGTCCTGCCGCAAGTTTTCTTGCGGACTCGGTAACATCAACAATAACCACCGAGACTTTTTTCTTGTCGTCGTACCATTCTTCTCTCAAATCGACCTTCTTCATCTTTCAATCCCCTCAATGGCAGGACCTTCAGCCACGGTAGCCCGGAAGCACCGTGGATACAGCCTTCTCGGAAAGTTCCGGACAATCCAGCGTATAGTGCAGACCTCGGGATTCACGCCGCTTCTGTGCACTCTTCACAATCAATTCCGCACACACCGCAAGGTTGCGCAGTTCAAGCGTATCTGGTGTGACCAGATAGCGGAAATAATAGTCGCGTATCTCCTTGCGGAGAGTCTTCAGA
>JAFXEA010000021.1 GCA_017521065.1 Kiritimatiellia bacterium
GACGCGGAACCTTTATGGTTTCGCTCCCGGCGATGAGAAGAGGCTTTGTCCAAGTGCGCCCGCCGTCTGAGGATTTCGCAAAGGCGATGTGCTGGTCTGGAGTCGCCTCTTTGGTCGCTTGCGTCCAGAATGCATAGAGCAGACCTCTCTTCGGATCGTCCAACACCTGAAAATGGTCGTTGTATGAATCACCGCGTTTCGCGGGATTCCGCCTGGCGATGTCATACGGCTGATCTGGCACAAACACCACATAATCTGGATGGGTGACAAGAATCTCCTTTGGTCCGCCCCACGGAGAATGCACGCGTCCCGAAGCACATGCCTTGCCTTCAAGATGCGCCATTATGTATTTCATCTTTTCATCGCCGCAATATTGCGTAGAGCAGGCGCGGATGGCGGCCAGATCGTCTGCGCTTTCCGAATAGTACCGCTTCGTATCGGATTTTGCGGAGAAAGGATCGGATCGCCCCTCTATACCGTAATGGCGGACGAGACGGGCGATCCAGCGGACAATCTCCTCGTTGCAGGAAAGACAATCCACCTCAAGACCTTCAATCTCTCGACCCGACCCCTCTGTTGCCAATTTGCGCAATCTCTGGTCCAAGGAATGCTTTATGTCTTCGGGCGGCGGCCCGGCGACCTTGAGCTGATGCATTTTTGCGCTTCCCCATCCAGACTTCGACTTCACCACCTTGCCGCGCGAAGAAAGCTCCGAATGCATGTGCGCACCTACCGAGCCTGGCTCCCCGCCTTTCCATTCTCCAGCGGACACAAAGGTGTTGAAAGAGGGAAACAGCCAGCGGCGATGGAATTCAAAACCGAAGTCGCCGCAGGAAACATCGGTGAAGAAGCGCGTCAGCGTCCTGGTCTTCAGGCAGTAGGTCTTGACACTTCGGATCAGCATCCTGCCTCCATTCGCTGGAGCGTTTGCCACCCGCACGCAATGCTCGCCGGCATCAAGATATCGCATCGTCTCGGAAAGCTCATCGCCGCGAAACGCAACCACAGGAGCCTTGCCGCCGTCGAGAAACGCTTCCGAACCAAAATGCTGCCTGTCGAAAGCGACATACACCCATCCGGCTTTTTTCAGCGTAAAACGGTATTCGCCGTCGGCAAGTGGAGCATCAACCAGTTCACTCACGAAATTGTTGAGCCTTCTCTCCGGTCCTGCGGCCGAGCTCTCTGGTTTTTTTGCTGATGCAGAGAGGCATCCAACGAGTGCCAAAAGCAAACAGACAAACATAACCATTCTTTTCATCTGAAAAGCCACTCCGTTTTGTTGCGAAATCTTCATCAGCGCTGCACGCGTCCAGTTCCGTTCCCCGCGGCGAGAGTCTCCACTTCTGAAACGGTGACGAGATTGAAGTCATGCTCGATGGAATGCTTGAGGCAGGATGCCGCCACGGCGAAATCGATGGACGCCTGATCGCCCCGCTTTGTCGCAAGCGCATATACGAGACCGCCGCCGAACGAATCGCCGCCGCCGACCCGGTCCACGATATGGACCTTGTATTCGGTGGAGAAGAACGCTTTGGCAGATTTTGCGTCATAAAGCATTCCGGCCCAGAGATTGTCGAACGCCGAAAGCGATGTGCGCAATGTGATCGCAACCTTCTTGCATCCAAACCGCTTGACCAGCTGTTCCGCAACGGAAACATACCCCTTTTTGTCGAGAGTTCCGTTTTCCACATCCGAACCCTCCCCGACGATGCCAAACACGTCTGCCGCATCTGCCTCATTTGCGATCAGAACGTCCACAAACGGCACAAGCTTCGCCATACAGCGTCCCGCCTCGGCTTTCGTCCAGAGTTTTCCGCGATAGTTGAGGTCGCAGCTCACTGTAATCCTGTGCGCCTTGCAGTATTTGAGCGCATCAAGGCATATCTCCGGAAGTTCGCCTCCCAATGCCGGCGTGATTCCCGTAAAATGGAACCACTTGGCGCCCTTCAATATCTTCGCCCAATCGAAATCAGTGCGCTTCGCACACGCTATCGAACTGCCCGCACGGTCATAGACCACCTTTGACGCTCGCTGAGACGCTCCCTTTTCGACAAAGTACAGTCCGAGACGCGGTCCGCCCCACACAATATCTTTGGTATCGACGCCGAAATGACGCACTGCATTACGCGCCGATTCGCCAAGGGGGTTGGACGGCAGTTTCGTTACAAACGACGCGTCCAAGCCATAGTTCGCAAGCGAAACCGCGACATTCGCCTCGCCGCCGGCATAGGTTGCCTCAAAACGTTCTGCCTGCACAAAGCGCTGATACCCTTCCGGGTTCAGGCGCATCATGATCTCTCCGAAACATACTATCTTCATTGTTTTATCCTTTCATCATGCGGCGCGTTGAAGACAACGCGCCCTACTGTATGGGGTTCAGAAATTTACACTTTCAACAAGTTCACGGGCGGCAGCGGCGATCCGATCCCATGCACCCGCCTCGATCCACTCTTTGTTCGTCAGGTTGCCGCCCACTCCGACTCCAACGCATCCAGCCCGCATGAAATCCGCGGCATTGGAAGCCGACACGCCTCCGACCGCAAGAAACGGGATATGGGAAAGCGGCGCCCTTACAGCCTTAACATAGCCAGGTCCGAGTGCGCCAGCCGGAAAGAGCTTCACGAAACGCGCTCCAGCCTCCCAGGCGTCCACGGCCTCCGATGGAGTAAGAGCCCCCGGCATGGCAACAAGGCCTCGTTCGACAGCCGACCTGATGAGCGCAGGTTTCACATTGGGAGTGACAATGTACTCGCCCCCGGCATCCTCGCAGATGGAAAGCTGCTCATCCGTCAGCACTGTACCTGCGCCGACGCGCATCTGGCCGGCGAATTCCGTGCGGATCGCCTTGATGGCCGATGCTGTATCCTTCCACGTCTCGGGGGCTTTCTGGTTGAATGTAACCTCAACAAGCCTTATCCCGCCTTGCCTGTAGGAATCAGCGAGCCTCAGGCATATATCTGGAGCAAAGCCCCGCACTATGGCGACGACCTTCGTCTCAAGCAATGTATTATCTATATCACTCATTAGAGAATCCTCATTTGGTTATTGTATCGATTAACGTCTTCAAGCCGGCGAATGAAACAGCGACTGAGAATGCAAACGCGGCAGAAAGAAATACGTTCAAGCGCCACCCGGCTCCATACGCGCCCATGACATCCTTGCGGTTGAGAAGCCAAATGATTGCGAATACCGCAAGAGGCAGCACAAACACGTTTGACACCTGTGCCGCTATTGTAACGGTGACAGGGTTTGAACCAAGCGCGGGAACGACAAGTGCCCACAGTGCCGCCACGAGACATAGCACCCGAAAGGTCAGTGAACGAGTATCCATGCGTCCGGCCTTCCAATCCCCCACCAAAAGCGGCCCCACCATCATTATGGGAAATATCGACGAAAGACCCGCAGACAAGGTACCGACCATGAATATCGCGACTGCGAACCGCCCAGCCACAGGTTCAAGCGTACCCGCCATGTCAAGAATACGCACAATCCCCTTGCCCTTGGCAAAGAGCACGCCTGTAGCGACGAGCATTATCGCCCCGGAAATCACAAACATCAGCGCCGCCGAAATCGCAGAATCCAAGCGCTCCTTTTTGAGGTCGGAGACACCAAGCCCCTTCTCCCTGATTATCAATGGACGGGTTATGAACGTAGGTGCCGCCATAGTAGTTCCAACAAACGCGGCGAACATGAGAAGCGAATCTCCCCCTGTCGGCAGAAGCGGCACGGCCGACTTCGCCAATGTAGCGCCGTCTGGCAATGTGACAAACACCGACACAATGAAGGTAACTGCCATCATCGCAACAAAACATGCAAGAAGCTTCTCAAAGAATGAATATCTGCCGATCATCACAAACGCATACATGAGTGCGATTATGCAGCACGATACGGAGAACACTCCGCATGGAAGGCCGAACGCCTCGCGTATGGCTCCTGCAGACAGGATCAGTATTCCGCCCATGCAAGTGTATTGGGCCGTGACCACGCCGACAAACACTCCGCCGGCGATGAATTTCCCTCCCGGGAGAAATCTGATGATTCCATGAAGCGCCGTCTCTCCCGTCACCGCCGCAAATCGTCCATAGGCCGTCATCAATACACCTGAAAAAATGCAGCTCAACGCCAACGCCCATGTCAGAGCCAATCCGTAATCGGCACCGGCTTTCGCCATGGAAGTAACGCTTCCCGTGCCAATGGTGTATCCGATGGCGAAAACACCTGGCCCAAACATTGACAGCAACATGCCGAACTTTTTCATATATTTCATTTGCAGACCCGTCTGTTAGCCTTTCAACGAATGATGCGCATACGGTCAATTGCGGCGATGCAGAAAGAACCAGCGCGTCTCTCCTCCTGTAAGTTGCAGGGACATGGATTTCACATGCGCAAGACTCTCGCCAGTCTTGACATTCACCACATCAGCCGTAAACGGAAGGATAAAATCATAGGTTCCGGTCCTGAGGCAGTGGACGGACACAAAATTGCCGTTCATGTCAACCTGGAGTCCGACAGGGGCGCTGACATACCCGCCCGCCTTCTTCACAAAGGAGTTGAACATCTCCGGGGAAAGGCCGCCGGGTTCATCCACCCTA
>JAFXEA010000170.1 GCA_017521065.1 Kiritimatiellia bacterium
ATGCAAACACGCACGGACATTTAAGATTTACAAGTAAGTGAAATAAACGGTTTTCTTTTTATTTACGATTCAAAACGAAGGGAAGGCATAAATGGACAGGAAAACAACGATCGGACTGGTTGCTGTGACCATGATGGCGATATGCCTAGTGGTGCATGGAGCGAATGTGAATGTGGATTGGAGCATTGAAATCGGAAAGGTGAAACCGGTGAACGGCGTCGGACAGCCGCCTTTGAAGGGAAATGTCGGATACGGTATGTTCCGCTATCTCAAAAAGGCTGGAATCCCATATTCGCGTCTTCATGATGTTGGTGGTCCGTACGGAAGGAACATCTTCGTCGATATACCAAACCTCTTCAGAGATTTCGATGCAGACGAGACCAACCCAGAGAATTATGACTTCACGTTCACCGATAAACTGATGGAGGCGCTGGTCGCGAATGATGTCGAGCCGTTTTTCCGTCTTGGCATTACGATCGAGAACGCCTGCAAATACAAGGCATATCGTACATATCCGCCGAAGGACTTCGCAAAGTGGGCGAGAATATGCGAACATGTGATCCGCCATTATACCGAGGGGTGGGCGAACGGCTACAAAATTAAGATCGAATACTGGGAGATATGGAACGAACCTGAAAACCACCCTGTGCCGGAACTGAATCCGATGTTCCGTGCACCGTTCTCTGAATACATTCGCCTTTACGGGATCACCGCTTCGCACCTTAAGGCGAAATTTCCACATCTTAAGATCGGCGGTTACGCGAGCAGCGGATTCTATGCCGCAACTGGCGTGGGAGTTCCTCCGGGCGCGAATGTTTCCGCCCGCCGCGAGTATTTCGTTGAGTGCGCGAAGCAGTTCCTCGAAGCCGTGAGGAAAGGCGGCTGGCCTCTTGACTTCTTCTCGTACCATTCCTATTCCGAACCGAAGGAGGCTCTCCGTCAGGGGGCTTGCGTGCGCAAGATGCTTGACGACTACGGGTTTAAGGATGTTGAGACAAGTTTCAACGAATGGCTCCCTCTTCCCTCTCTCAAAAACCGTGGCAGCATGTATCAGGCAGCCATGATTGGCGCTGAGTTGATCGGTCTTCAGAACGGTCCGTGCGATACTGCGATGATATATGATGCGCGTTGTGGCGGTGGAAACTATTCGCCGCTATTCAATCCTCTTACGGAGCAGCCTCACAAGGCTTACTGGGTGTTCGTGGCGTTCAATGAGCTGCGCAAACTTGGGACAGCGGTGAAATGCGTTTCCGACGATGAAGATCTATGGGCGACAGCAGCGAAGGGTAGGGATGGCAAGGCTGTGATGCTGGCCAATTACTCGAATCGCTCAATTCCTCTGAACATTCAGGGCATGCGTAGTGCCAAATGTAAGATAATCAGCGAGGCGCACACTTGGGAGGATTGCTCACTCCCTGAACAGGTCGCGCCGCAGACTGTGATAGTGATTATGGAGAGGTGATGAATTTGAAGTTTTTACCTGTGCTTGGTTTTATATGTGCCGTTTTCTGTATTTCTGTTTCCGCTGATGCGTTCGTCATCGCGAAACGAGGGGAAAAGGCGGTGTGTGTCGTTTCCCTTCCAGTTGCTCCTTCTGCATGTCTGAAGCATGCCGCAGGAGAATTCTCTGCATACGTTAAGCGAATGACTGGTGTAGAACTCCATGTTGTCAGTGGAGATTTTGGCGATAAGAAGTCGGTGAGGCTTGTGTCCAACGTCAGACTTGGACGAGATACGTTTAGGTTCAGAACCTCAGGATCCCATTTCTTAATCGAAGGCGACGACGATCGATCTGTCCTTTTCGGCGTTTACGACTTTCTCGAGAATCATTGTGGATGTGAATGGCTTTCTGCCGATCAGGAGATTGTACCCAGACGGAATGTCATAGAGGTTACGGATGGGTTGGAGATTCTCAGAAAGCCTGCATTTAGGATTCGTGAAAGCTCTTATGCCGATATGCGCGATTCTCCAGATTTCGCAGCGAAGATGAAACTCAATGGCTACATGTTTAACGGTCGGTGGAAAGATATCCATGGCGGTCCGCCAGCGGAACTTTTTGATCGCTGGCTTGGAAGATGCCATACTGTTATGCGGCTTCTGCCGCCGGAGAGATATTTCAAGGAACATCCGGAATATTATGCCGAAGTTGACGGGAAACGTGAATATGCGAAACGGATGCAGCTTTGCCTCACCAATCCAGATGTAGTGAGGATTGTTACCTCTAATGTGCTTGCCCGCATCGCGAAGATGTATCCGAAGGTGAAGATCTTCGGCGTGTCCCAGAGCGACCGTTGGGTTTTCTGCACTTGCAAGAACTGTGCGGCCGTGGATGCGCGCGAGGAATCACATGCCGGCACAAACATTGAATTCGTGAACAAGATTGCTGATGCCGTCGCCGAAAAGTATCCCGATGTTTTTATTGAGACGCTTGCCTACCAGTATACCTGCAAGCCGCCTCGTTTCGTCCGCCCGCGTTCGAACGTCATGATCTGCCTTTGCACGGACTGTTGCGATTTTTCGAAGCCGCTGGGGAAATCCCGTTACCGTTTTCGGAATATGAACGATTTTGTGGATGATCTCAGGTGGTGGTGCGCTAATGCTAAGCATGTGCACTTGTGGAACTATACGATGAACTTTCGTTATCATATGCATGCATTTCCGAATGTCTACTGTCTCAAACCCGATCTCGAAACGTTTCTTGATTGTGGTGTGACGGGAGTCCTTGAACAGGGAGTTGCATCTCCTCATCAAGCTGGCACAGCTCTAAAGACCTATCTTATCGGGCATCTCCTTTGGGATCCGCGTCAGCCGCTTGAGCCGCTTCTCGATCGTTTCTATCGAGGATATTACGGAGCTGCGGCGCCGTGGATGCGCAAGTACATGGAAGAGCTTCACGCAATGTCGTCAGACCGCGACGAAGTCAAGCATCCGATGAAGATGTGGGGTGTGATTGATTCCCCTGCGCTCCAAACGGAGTTTTTTGACAGGGGCGCGGAATATCTCGCCAAGGCCGCCGAAGCGGTTAAGGATGATCCGGTGCGTTTCAGAAACGTGCGTTGGGAAATGAACGCCAACGATTATACACGGATAATGCGTTCAGGAGAAATTTGCCGCTATGCGCTTCAGCGCGACGGGAAATATCCGATGACTTCAAAGATGAAGGGACTGCAGGAGGCCGCGTGTAGAATCGCCGCCGACTGGAAGGCGTTTCCTAGGACTGCGAGAGTCAGTGAGGATTCCGAAGTGATCAAAATGTCGAAGTGCCGCATAAATCAATACGCCAGATTCGAGCCGTCCATGGCGATTGTTGGAGAGAGCGTGGATGTGCCATCTTCCGAACTGGCGGTCGGTTCCAGAGGGAGGAGCCTCAAACTTGACTTCTCCGACATTTACGTTCAGACAGGAAAACTCTGCCGCGTAAAAGCCAGGATAAAAGTCGATCTCCCCGCTGACGCCAAGCCTGACGA
>JAFXEA010000171.1 GCA_017521065.1 Kiritimatiellia bacterium
ACGTTTCATCCAAGGCGTGAACTTCGCCGCCTCCGCCTCCCAGTTGCGGACAAGCGATGTGGGACACACGTTGTGGGCGGGCTTGCCCGCCGCTGCAGGGTCGGTGCGGGAAAGCGACAGCCACGTAAGGGTCTGAAGAGTCTTGCCAAGACCCATCTCGTCCGCTAGCAGACCGCACAGGCCGCTTTTCTCAAGAAAACGCATCCAGTACACGCCCTGCTTCTGGTACGGACGGAGCGTATTCTCCAACGGTCCGACGTCCACAGGTTCGTACTTCGCGTTCTCGTCCCGGCTCCGTGCTGCCGCCGTCTCGCGCCATGACGGCGCAAAGTCATCCTCTAGGACAACCGCGTCCAGCGATTCAATCGCACTCTTCACATACGGCGCGTAGATTCCCCCGACGCGGAAGAACCCGCGCTCCGCCTCGCCCTGAACCTTTGCGCAGTCATCAAACACGGCGCGCATCGAATCTATCGCCTCAGTGTCCAGAAGAAGCGTTTCGCCGCCGTTCAAGATGAAGCTGTCCCCGCGGTTGATGGCATCCTGGACGCTACGCGCATCCATCGGTTTGCCTTTCACCTCGAAAGTGCAGCCGACATCGAACGAACCACGCGGCGCGTCCTTGACCGTGACCACCGGAATGACCATCGGCATCGCATCCATTATCTCGGAGATGCGTCCTTCAAGCGTTATGCGCCATCCTTGGCGGCGAAGATACGGAATACCCGATCCAAGAAAGTTCAGCACCGCCCTCGGATCGACGGTGAAGAGACGTGTAGTGCCTTCATCGAAACCGTATCCCTTGAGAAGCCTTATCGCCCGCTCCTCCGCATCGGGATTGCGAACATGGAACAGGTACGGATCGTCCGGATCAGCGATGAAAACGGAATCGACATCGGCATCACCGCCACACGGGACCTCTATGTCACCATATCTGGCAATCACCTCCACGCCAAGCGATGCGCGCGAACCCTTTACGTTCATTCTGAACTGCGGTCTTGCCGGAACAAGCCGCGCATCCGGCGGAATCCTGCGGGCCAGGGCATGTGAGGTGCCTTCAGGGGTATCGTCAAACTCCTCTTCATCCTCGGCGTCATCCGGCATGTACGACACCATCTGATGTATGCCGAGCGCAACAACATGCGGACACACCTGTCCGTACATCTGGTTCATGCGGCATGGACAGTGTGAGATGATCGTACCGTCATCCAGCACTTCAAGCGACACCTCCATCGGATATCCGGTGGGTCCCAAGACCTTTCCGGATATCACATGGTCGATATCATCCCATTCGGCATGAAGCACGCCTCCCTGCTGCGCAAGGTGAAGCGCCTGGTTGAACACATCTCCCCCACCCCAGGCAATGAGAATGTCATTTGTAAAATCCGCTGGTGTCATCGTCGAACGGCTTTATCTGTAGACGAAAAGGGCCGCAACAATGTTGCAGCCCCTTTCTCAACTGTCGCAATAGGCTTAGGCCTTGGTTGCGAGCTCGACGAGAGCCTTGAAACCGGCCGCGTCGTTGATCGCGATTTCGGAAAGCATCTTGCGGTTCAGCACCACGCCGGCGTTGATGAGGCCAGCCATGAACTTGGAGTAGCTGACACCCTCTGCACGGGTGGCGGCGCTGATGCGGGCGATCCAGAGCTGACGGAAGTCGCGCTTCTTCAGCTTGCGGTGGATCGTCGCAAGGCGGCGGGCGCGATCGACGGCCTCGGTCGCCTGACGGAAATTCTTGCTGCGCGGACCGCGGAAACCCTTGGCGAGTTCTAGGCGGCGGCGACGGCGTTCGCGGGAAGCGGGTGCGTTGGTTGCACGTGACATTTTCTTTTTCTCCTTCTACTTCTATTAACCAACCTGAAGCATGCGGAGCATGGTCTTCTGGACACCTTTATCAGTTACCGCCGTACCGCGGAGATTGCGCTTGCGCTTGCGGCTCTTGTAGCCGTTGAGGTGCGCCTTGCCGCCCTGCGAACGCAGGACCTTCCCCGTGGCCGACATTTTCATGCGCTTCGTTGCGCACTTCTTCGTCTTCATCTTTGGCATTGTTTTTATCCTTTTTTTGATTCCTTACCGGTCAGGCAGTCGGTTAAAGGCCTGATCCAGACGGAAAAACAGGCGCATATGATACCAAATGTCCTTTATAAAATCAATCCTCTTTTTTATGTTTTATGACAGTGGGCAATGCGATACACGCCTACACCGCAGTCGGAACGGCGGCGAATAGTCGCACTATTCAGGGATGCCCCTTAAAGGGCTTCAATCTCGGTGGCGGCCTCTTCCCAGTCCGCAGTGTAGCGGTCGATCTCGAACTGGAGAGTGCGGACGGTGCGGTTAAGCTCCTCGAAATTTGTCGTAGGCTTCGGGTTGAAAAGCTCCTCTGAAGCCTCGTCAAGCTTCTGCTGAAGCTCATCAATCTTCTTTTCCGCAGTTTCAATGCGCTTCTTCAGCTCCTTCACGCGCGGCGCGTTCTTTGCGCGTTCGGCGGCCCTCTGCTGACGAAGTTCCTTTGCGGTGGGCGAAGAGGAAGCATCGGGAGAGTGCGAGCCATCCTGCACGGGAGCGGAACGGCTCCCGCCGGACTGCGCCGCCATCTGCGCCTTCTTTTCGCAATAGTAGTCGTATCCGCCGGGGAAAGACCTTACCCCTTCGCGTGTGATCTCAAGCACCGATGTCGCCACCTCACGCACGAATTCAATGTCATGCGATACGATGAGAATAGTGCCGGGATACTTCTTGAGCGCATCCTGAAGAAGACGCCGTCCATCAAGATCGAGATGGGTTGTCGGTTCGTCGAGAAGAAGGAAATTCGGTGCAGTCAGGAAGAGACGCAAAAACGCAAGACGTATCTTCTCGCCGCCGGAAAGGACGCCCGCCGGCTTCTCGATGTCATTTTCGTCAAAACCGAACGCGCCCAACTGGTTGCGGAACTGCTTCTCAGGTCCGCCGCCGTGCGCGTCCCATGCGTTCTTTGCATTGCGGTACACCGAAACGTCCGGCGGAATCGTTTCTGCGAATTCCTGCGACAGATAGCCTGGAACGACGTTGTGTCCAAGCACCGCCTTGCCCGCTGTCGGCTGACGCGTACCGGCGATGATCCGCATAAGCGTCGTCTTGCCGAGACCGTTATAGCCAATGAGAGCCACCTTGTCGCCGCGCGTGATGTTGAAAGAGACGTCGTTCAGGATGTTCTTCACGCCGTCGTACGAGAACGTAAGGTTTTCGCACCGGAACATCTCGATTCCGCTGGAGGGCGGTTCCGCCAGACGGAGCCTTCCGGACTGCGTATAGCGTTTCGGGAGAACGATGCGCACCTCGTCTATCTTATCGATGAGCTTCTGCTTGCTCTGCGCCTGGGCGGCTTTTGACGCCGTTGCGCGGAAGCGGTCCACAAAACGCTGAAGCTGTTCGCGATGGTGATCCTGGTTTTCCTTCGCCGCCTTCAGATGCTCGTAGCGCACCTCGCGCTCGTGGAGATACCAGTCGAGATCGCCTTCATATCGCGTGACCGTCTCAGCATCGACTTCGACAATTATGTCCGTAAGCGTCTTCAGCAGATAGCGGTCATGGGAGATCAGCATCAACGTACCCTGATACTGCTTAAGGTACTTCTGGAGCCATTCGACCGCCGGAAGGTCGAGATAGTTTGACGGTTCATCGAGAAGAAGAAGATCCGGAGTGGAGGCGAGAACGCGTGAAAGCTCCGCACGCATGCGCCAACCGCCGGAAAAGGACTTGAAAGGCTTGTCGAACTCCTCGACAGAAAAACCCAGACCGCCGAGCGCGACCTTTACGCGCGTCTCGAGGTCGTAGCCGCCCATATGCTCGAACGCCGTCTGAACCTCGCCATATTCCTTGAACACATCCTCGCCCGCATCCATGCGAACCTCAAGGGCCTTCATCTTAGCCTCAAGTTCACAGAAACCGGGAACGCCACGGACCGCGTACTGGAGAAGAGTCTCCTCCGGAAACTCAGGCTCAGGATTCTGCCTTGTCGATCCGATGGTCGGAGAGCCTTCGATTATGAGTTCACCGTGGTCTGTCGAAAGTTCATCGAGGACAATCTTGAAAAGCGTGGACTTGCCGCTGCCGTTCGGTCCGACAACGCCCACCCGTTCGCCTTTGTTGACGCGGAACGTGACATCCGTCAGGACGTTCTGATGACCATAGTGGACGGATATGTTTCTGAAATCAAGCATGGTACGCAAAGCGCATCAGTTGGAGCTTTTGTCCTGCACCGTTGCGAGAGAAAAGTTCCACACACCCGCGTTACGGCAGGTGTCGATGACGGACATAAGGGACGAATACGAAGTTTCCCTGTCGGCACGGAGAACAACCGGCTGCCCCGGATAGAACTCAGCGACCTTGCGAAGTCTCCCTTCAAGATCGGCAAGCGTGAGTTTCTGTGCGTTGACCGTAACGGAACCATCCTTCGCAACGTTGAGAATTACTTCACCGGGGAGACGCCCGGGAGTCTCGGCAGACGACGCAGACGGAAGAGAGATCGTAACTTCGCTCTCCCACTGCGAGAACACGCTCGCCGTAACAAAGAAGCACAAGAGAAGGAATATGACGTCCAGCATGGACGTCAGCGCGAACGTCGGAGCCTTCGCCCTTCTCTTCTTACCTGAGAACTTCATCGGCGAGCTCCTCGAGTTCCGCAATGCGCTTTGCCGCACGGCGACGGAAGAATGCGTACGCCGCAAGCGACGGAATCGCAACGACCAAACCGAAAATTGTGGTGACGATCGCCTGTGACACGCCCTGCGCAAGCACGACCGGCTTGGCGTTCGCCGCGACATCGGACGCTATACCGCCGAAAGCGGAGAACATTCCGAGAACAGTACCCAGAAGCCCCACCAACGGAGCGATTGCAGCGATGTCCGCCAACCACTCGACAGATGCGTACATGGCATCAGCGATGCGTCCGCCTGCTGCCTCTGGGTCTTTAGCCCTACGTATATCCTCTAGCATATCGGGCAACGCTCCACGGCGGTGCGCGAAAGACACATACACGCAAACGGCAAAGGCAATGACAGAAAGCGCGGCGAGCACCCACATGAGAAAGCCACCGTACTCCCAAGCCTGACGGAATGTTATAGCGTTCATATCGATTTAACCTATGGTTTAAGGATTAATTCTATCAAAGCTTTATGCCAAGACGCTCTTTCGCCCACACGCCCCAGACGCACAGTTCGTACATAAGACAGAGCGGCACGGCCATCAGAATCTGGCTCATGGGGTCTGGAGGGGTAAGAACCATGCCGAGGAAGAACGCTATGACTATCGCAAAACGGCGATACTTGCGCAGCATATCGGAAGTGATGACCCCCAGCCACCCCAACACGAACAGGATCAAGGGAACCTGGAACACCATACCGAACGCAATAACGAGCTTGAGCACTATCGAAGTGTACCCTTCAATGCGAACAGTCGTAACAGGCAGATGCACCCATCCGTTTATCCAGTCGAAAAACTCAACCGCTCTCGGAGCGATGCGCGAATACGAGAACCACACACCGACGGCAAAGCAGCCAGCCCCCATGAAGAGGTAGAACAGTATCGCCACCTTCTCACGCTTGGTCAGCGCCGGGAATATGAAACGGAGAAGGAAATATATCACAAACGGGAAAGAAAGAGCGGTGCCTCCCCACATGGCGATCGAAATGATCGTGGAGAATCCGCTCATCAGGTCAAGGCCTTCCACTCGCAACTTGCCTGCAGCCTCGAGAGCCGCAGCCGGAGACTTGAGCCAATCAAGAATCTGCGGTGAGAACACACCTGCTATGATACAGCAGACCACCCATGAAATGGCCGCGTTCAGCAGACAGTCGCGCAACGCGACT
>JAFXEA010000172.1 GCA_017521065.1 Kiritimatiellia bacterium
GTATCCCGCATCGCAGCGGAATCCGTCCACGCCCTGCCTGCACCAGAAAAGAAACACCTCCGCCATGTAATCGCGCAGCTCTTCATGGACGTAATCCAGTTCGACAAGATCCTCCCACACCACGCCCCATGCGCCGGGGGAAGCGAACTCCCCGTTCTCACTGCGGCGGAACCATTCGGGATGGTGCGTATGAAGCGTACTAGCCCAACCGGTATGGTTCGCCGGAAGGTCGATGAAGAAACCGCCGCCTCGCGCATGCACGGCATCGATGAGTTCACGGAACTGGTCGAGCGGTGTGGCGGACGTGTCGAACTCCGCCATGGCAGGATCGACAGAATGGAAATCCGTGGCGGCGAAAGGACACCCGTATTCGCCCATCACGGCATAGGTCGTAGGCACGGGGAACGGCGGGAGCGTCTGGACGATCCGGAAGCCCATCGTGTCCATTATGTGCGGCAGACGGCGCACAACCTCGCGGAATGAGCCGAACTGACGCGGGAAAACGGTATAGATCGAATTTGCAGAACGCGTGGCGGCAGGCTCTACCTTCACGCGAAAATTGCCGCCTTGCGGCCATTCGGGTACCGATGAACCTTCAGGAAAGAAGCAGCACTTGCCGGAAAACAGTCCTACACGACAGAGAGGAACCGGAACGGAAAACTCACCCGCAGCAATTTCAGACATGGGCAAGTCGTTCCACTCGCCGCCGATGTCAGTGCGCAGAACCGCACGTCCAGCCTTTGGGGAAGTCAGCTTGAGCGAGACAGCAAGCTCATCGCCCTTCCATTTCAGCAGATATTCTCCGCAACAAGGTGTCTGCTTCATTTGCGCAACCTAGCCGATCATGCCTCCGTTGACCGAGATAATCTGGCCGGTGATGTATTCAGCCGCTGGGGATGCAAGGAACGCCACGCAGTTGGCGATATCCTCGGCGGTGCCGAAGCGCTTGAGCGGGATCGTATCCATGTACGCCTTCTTCACGTCATCAGGCAGGACATCCGTCATCTTCGACTGGATGAAACCGGGGGCGACCGCGTTGCAGCGGATGTTGCGGGAGCCGAGCTCCTTGGCGGTGGTCTTTGTGAGGGAGATCACGCCACCCTTCGAGGCCGTATAGTTAGCCTGACCGGCATTGCCCATGATTCCGACGACGGATGCGAGGTTGATGATCGTTCCGCCGAGCTGGGCGCCGTCCTCGGCCTTGTTTTTCATCATCGGACGCGCCACAGCACGCGTAAAAAGGAACGTGCCCTTGAGGTTCACGTTGATTACGGCATCCCAGTCGTCGTCGCTCATGCGCATGAGAAGACCATCCTTGGTGATGCCCGCGTTGTTGACCATGATGTCAACCCTGCCGAACTTGGCGAGAACCTCCTTGACGCAACCGTCGACCTCCTGAGAGACAGCGACGTTGCATCCAAGCGCAAGCGCCTCGGAACCCACCGCCGCAACTGCCTCGACCGTCTCTGCGCACCATTCGGCGTTGAGGTCGATAACCGCAACCTTCGCGCCCTCGGACGCGAGCTTCACCGCGATCTTCTGACCGATTCCACGCGCCGCCCCTGTGACGATCGCAACCTTACCGTTCAAACTGCCCATGTTCTTGTTCCTTTCGGTTTTCTTTTATTTTCCGGTTTGCGCATTGCGCCTGTATCCGTCGGCACTGGCCGTCCAAGCGAAGAGGAACAGCACCATGCCGACGATTGCGAACCCGGCGAAGGAGCAGAGTGTCGCCCCCCAGCCGTAATGTTCCTTGATGAAAGCGACGCCAATGCCCGACATGACCGTGGATGCATACCCCATGATGCCGGTGAAGCCATTCGCCATGGCGGCAGCCTCCTTCGTGGCCTGGTTTGCCGCAACGATGCCTATAAGGGCCTGCGGACCGTAGATGAAGAATCCCGCACCCATCAGAAGAACTGTCGCCTGCCATATCGGAGCGCCGGACGGAAGATACCAGAAGCCGAACGAGAAGAGAGCGGTCAACAGCATGCAGAAGGCACAGGTGCGCGCACCGCGTCCCTTGAACACCTTGTCGGTCACCCATCCGGCGAAAACCGTACCGATAATCGCGGCAACCTCGAAGGCTATGATCATGAGACCGCCCTTCGACACGGGGATGCCTTTGTACTGCTTAAGGAACGTGGGCCCCCAGTCAAGAAAACCGAAGCGCACGATGTACACGAAGAAATTCGCAAGCGCAAGCATCCATATCACACGGTTGCCGAAGACGAGTCGCATGCGGTCTTTCGTGGTCAGCGCAGACCCCTGATCGTCACTGCGGGCGTTCTCGATCTCGAGCTCCGGAAGCCCCGCTTCCTTGGGGGACTCCTTCACGAAGAAAAGACAGAAAACCGCGATCGCGGCCGCCATAACCGCAGGCACCCAGAAGCACCAGCGCCAACCGAACCCAAGAGCGAGAAGAGCCGAACACAGACCGAGCGCCATTACCGCGCCGAAGCTGTGCGAAGTGTTCCATATCGACATCTTGGTGGCCAGCTCACGCGGGTGGATCCAGTGAGTGAGCATCTTCGCACACGGAGGGAACCCCATTCCCTGCGTCCATCCGTTGACGATCCAGAACACCGCGAAAAGGACAGACAGTGATGTGCACCCGAACACGAAGTTCATCAACGCCGAAAGCGCAAGCCCCACGAACATGAATATGCGCCCGTTCAGCCTGTCCGCCCAGAATCCATTCACGAAACGGCTCAAACCATATACGACACCATGGATCGTGAGCATTGTTCCAAGAGCGTAGGTGGAAATGACCCCCTCCTCAAGCATCAGCGGCTGGGCCATCGAAAGGTTCTTGCGCGTAAGGTAGAAGAAGGCATAGGTAACCATACTTCCGATGATGAACTTCCACTGTGCGGACTGAAACTTCTTTTCGACTTCTGGTGTCATCGTCGTATATCCTTTACTTGCGCGTCGCCGACACGCGTTTCTGCTTACGGTTGGATACAAACCTCGATGCCGCCACAAGCACGCATGTGAACACCAGCATCAGGGTTGAAAGGGAATTGATTACCGGCATCTGACGGGAGTGCTTGATCATCGAATATATCTTGAGCGGCAACGTATCGGATCCAGGACCTGTCACGAAGAACGTGATCACGAAATCGTCGATAGACAGGGTGAACGCCAAAAGACCGCCCGCAATTATGCCGGGAAGAAGGATCGGAAGAGTGACCTTGAAGAACGCATACCATGGCGACGCCCCAAGGTCGTACGCGGCTTCAATGATGCGGTCATCGAAATCCTGAAGGCGCGCCAAAACCGTCATCGTCACATAGGAAACGCAGAAGGTGACGTGTGCGATAAAGACGGTGAGCATGCCGCAGCCGATACCGATCGCAGTGAACATCATGAGAAGCGAAATGCCCATCAAGATCTCCGGCAAGCAATGACA
>JAFXEA010000173.1 GCA_017521065.1 Kiritimatiellia bacterium
CCTATCCGTGCGTCGCCATTTACCGCAAGTCTCGATCCTTCGCCTCGCACGACAATGCGGTTGGCGAATGGCGCACGTCCACCCCTTACGCTGGCACTGCTCGCATAGCTGGCATACAGGTTCGCGACAGTCGTCGTTGCCCCATCAGCCACTTCGAACAGGTTGGAGGCAGAGGCGGTGTGCCCGACGTATACAGCGCCGGACGCAGTGAGCGATCCACCGCCGGAGACAAGAAGCCGGTTCTGGTCGCCAACGTAGTAAAGGCTGTTGTTATAAAGATATTGGCCCAGGATAATATCTGAAGCGATTGAGGCTGTTGCATGATCGTCTATGACTCCCTGCGAAAGCCCCTGCTTGCAACCTATATAGAGCGAATGGTTCGAAATGAACCGGCTGCCTGTGCCCGTTACATGGAGCGTGTTCGTGCCACACAGTTCGTTCTCTGCTTTCGCCAACCGCCCCACAACCACGCCCCCCTGCAAGAGACCGCCGTTGCGCACGAGAAGAAGGTTGTTCATCGAAGTGGCGTATGGACCGTCGCCCGCATTTCCAATCTGGATGTAGTAGTTGGCGGACGGCTGCGTGCTGCCGTAGAGCGCCGAGTTGGCACCATCGACAATAAACGTTGCATCGCTGTAGCCGTCGCCGACGAAAAACCGTTCGGATACGCGCCACGTACCACTCGCAAGCGTGACTCGGGAACCGGACCACACATATGTGCGATATGCACTCAATGTCCGCGCCTCTCCGAGATCGAACGTCAGATCGAGCGGGGAGGTTCCCGGATAATTGATGTAGAAATTAGCACCGGTATCCATGTCCCCGCTCAAGGTCAACGGGACGCTTACTGGATAAGCAATAACAGAATTGACTCCACTTGAAGGAAGGCCGTTGTTCCAGTTGCCCGCCGTGGCCATGTCGCCATTGTTTAGGTTCTGGTTGTTCCAGCTCGTGTCCGCGCAAGCCACGGCGACCGCGAAAGACGCCGAGAAAGCCAGGAGCCGTTTCGCATCGAGAACTTGCCGCACTCTTATCTTTTTGTGGAGCAGAGACCCACGACTCAACGTTGCCGCCTGTGCGACTTCCCTTTCGTCAAACCTTACGTGCGGATTTCCCGCATACGGTTTTCTTTGCATAGCTTTCTCTTTCATAGTTTTTACCTTTCTTTCTGTCTCACATAGCCTCGCCGCGACGCAGCGACTATTTCAACACCCACACCGCCTTGGGCGGATGGAACAAGATGAGACTATGCAAAAACCAATATCTCTTCATGGGTGAAGAGTATATCACGCACGACCGTCAAGCACCGCCGTTTATGCGAATAACATAACGCCGAAAATGCGCAACGATCAAAGTTTCTGTCGCGATGTTCGCCACTCTCGCATCGAAACCCCGAAGCGTTCCTTGAATGTCTTTCGGAGCACGCTTTCAGATGACCAGCCGCACAGAGAGGCTATCGACGATATATCGTGTCGCAGATTGGAAAGAAGCACTTTTACTCGCTCTAACCGCACGGACACGATCTCTTCGTGTATGCTTCTGTTAACATACCGACGGAAAAGAACTTCCGCCATACGACGCGAAAGCCCCATCTTTCCGGCGACCTCTAAAGTTCCGATTCCTTCGCACGCATTCCTGCGTATGTACTCAACCGCCTTTGCGATACGTCGATCAGTCTGAGCGAAACGGCGCGTGGAGCCGCGCCTTACGATCAGTACAGGGCCGTACTTGAGCGATATCTGCATAAAGCGCGAATCATGGATCTTGCGGTCGAGAAGTTCGGCACACATGTAACCGCCTTGCTCGAAATCTAGCCGGATGGATGTGAGCGATGGATTCGTCCTTTCGCAGATGACAGAATCGTCATCCACGCCGATGACAGCAAGCTCGTCAGGAACCGTGATCCCCGCCGAAGATGCCATGGAGCAGATCTCCTCCGCCAGCGCATCGTTCGCCGCAAACACACCGCATGGGCGCGGAAGCGCCTTGAGCCATTCTGCGAGCATCTTCCTTCGGCGCAGTTCCGTCACCTTCGGCGGCGCAGAGAAGATAATGGGAGTGTAGCCATGAAGTTTCAACGCGGACGCAAAAGCCATTCGCCGCTCCTCGCTCCAAAACCGCGAACGCCGCCAGCCGACAAAAGCGTAATTGGGCAGGTTGAGGGAGAGCAGTTCCTTGGCGGCCAGCTCACCTATGCGCAGAGAATCCGAGTTCACATAGAGCCCTCTGCCTTTTGCTTCACGGGGATCTTCATCAAAGTACACAAGCGGAATCCGGCCGAGTGTTTCGCGCGAAATCTCAGGAATTCCGCCACCGCATTCCGCTATAACGCCGATAGGCTTCCAGAAATCGATAATCCCCTTCACATCCAGGCGCCGGTCGACATTGTTGCGTTCGATTACCTGTATCTCCCAACCTACCTTTTCAGCATACCTCCGCGCCCCTTCTATGCGGTTCGCGCAGTCGTATCTGTTGGAATATACGAAAAAGAGAACTGTCTTCGCCATCACAGCACCATTATCGTGTTAGCCTTCAAACTCATTTGATGCGCATTATATCATCTCATAGAAACCCTTGCAAAGCCTCTCGTTTTTGACAAGAATAAAACAGGAACCAGGAAACCTCCAATATTCAGGTATTTCGCCTTCCCAACATCGGGATAACGAGAGAGCAAAAGGAGGGGAGGAAAAGGGTCAGGGGGCAAAAGGGTCAGAGCTTATTGATACAGCTCTATTGATACAGTAACTCATACTAGCTTGTTCTCCTGCCTCTACGCGACGCATCAGCGCAACCGCGCTGACCCTTCATTCTCCATCGAACCCGCGCGGGCTCGATGCCCGCGCGC
>JAFXEA010000174.1 GCA_017521065.1 Kiritimatiellia bacterium
CACTTGAAGAACTGAACAATATCTTTGATGCTTACTGATTTACAGACTGTTCTAGATTAGCGTCTAGTTGCCTGTAGAACAAATGCCGAGATGATCTTAACAGAAAGGATGAAAAATGGTCAAGAGTTTCTATTCATGGTTGGTGCAATTCCACGATGATGACACGGCCATAGGCGATCTGGCGCGTGATGCAAGAAGCGATGCGGATTTCCCGCGGCGCTCGATCTCGTATAGGCATTTGAAAGACTATCTCGAAAGTAAGAACGCCTGTGATGCTGCAATGGATGTCTTTACGGATGCTTTTGCCCAATACAAGGCAACGAGAGCGAATTGACCTTACTTGGTGATATCCGTTTCACGTGAATTGGACTGCCAAATGGAGGGTGATAATGAAAGAATTGGAAATACGAGATATAACACAAAGAATTGTTGCGGAAGTTGAGGCAAAACAGAATGAGCCACAAGAACTTTGGGTGTCACTACGCGGTCTTGTTGTCACAGGTAAGGTATTCGCTCCTTTGGGTTTATTGCATGATGTCATCGAATTTTGCCTTGCAGTTTTCGACAGTCTTGAACCAAATGCTTCATTTGACGAGCGTCAGAAACGTGTTGCCCATGCTGAGGCATTGGCAATACTGTTGAATCCGAAAATGGGAGGCATGATTAGGGGATTGTCTGCCAAAGACAATGTTTTCTTAGTGAAATGGGGTGTCTTTACAGGCGCCGGTATGAATGTGTGGGGACAACGTGCCAATGCGTTTTTCAAGGATCCCATCGCAGCAGATGCATTTGCGGCGGAATTACGACAAGCCGATCACGAAGAAATCATTGTTTCCGTCTGGCTTTATTCGCTATATTCGGCTATCTTTACTTTTGCGCATGGACGAATCCCCGCAGGAGTTTTAGGACTCGCATCATTCGGCATCGGGCTTGCAATGGCTAATGGAGGAACGAAACAATGAACCTTAAAAACAAAATCCTGGTAGGCGAATCATGCTCGCTTGAATTCAAGCTTGCCCTGAACGAGGACAGGATCAAATGCCTGAAGACGGTGGTCACATTTGCCAACGTCAGAGGCGGATGGGGATTGGCATGAAGGAAAATAGAAATGAACGCTGAAGAACTTGAAAAGATTGTCGCAAGGCACGAAAGGTAGTGTCTGGAGTTGAAGGAGTTCTTCAATGGCGAGTGCATCGAGACGGCTTGCGCGTTCTTTCTATATTGACAAGGAGTGAATGATGGCTGATGAGGAAAACAAGATCATACTTTATACGACCGACGACGGGAAGTCGCAGGTTTCGCTCATGTCGCGGGATGGACGCGTCTGGCTGAACCAAAAGCAGATGGCGGAGCTGTTTGCGGTGTCGAAACCGAACATTTCAATGCTGATTGCCAAGATTTTTGCCGAAAAGGAGTTGGGTGATTCAGTTGTTAAGTTTTACTTTACAACTGCCGCCGATGGTGAGAATTATAAGGCAGCAATTTAATTGGCAGATGAGGCGGATTTAGAGGAATTGAAACGCATAGAGGAAGAAGCAAAGAGGCGAAATAAGGAATGAGAGACACGATAAAAATGATCACGCGGCGGGCGGCGGAGAAGAGCTCGGCTAGATGGTCGGCGGAGGCTTTTGGTGAAGGGGGGTATGAAGTTGTCCCGCCAGAAGAGGAGGAAGAGTTTCGCAAAAGAGCCGAAGAGGATAGTCGTCGGCGTCGCCCTGGGATGTATGCCGATGATGATGTGGCAACTGGCACACCGGCGCAAGGATAGGTCGTTGTGAAGTAAGAAGTCAGCGGAGGCTCTTGAACTTCAGGCCGAATTTCGCGAGATATTTTGAGAGGCGGTCTGAATTGTTTGAGGACTTCTTGGTTTTGAAGGAAACGGCGAAGAGTTTTTTGGCGGCGTCGGCCATCGAGTCGGATTCGCGGCAGACCTTGATTACGTGCTTAAGCTGGATGAGATCAAATTCATCGAGTCTCTGCTTGTAATTATCTCCGAGAAGTTTTGTCAAGTCTGCATCACAGGCGCAGTTTGTGACGGGCGAATCGGTTTCAGATTGGCAGACGGTACGTTTTCTGCTCAATTCGCCTTTGACGATTTCGGCAGTAATGCGTCCGCCATCGGCGAGCGTGGACATTCTAACGACCATCGCATTGAGCTCGCGGAAGTTGCCGCTCCAGGGGGGGGCTGGTGCGAGCGCGTAGGAGAGGAAGAGGTCGCGCGCTTCCTTGTTGAATGAAATGTGCTTGCCGTTTTTTTGACTGAACTTGTTCAGCTCGTATTCAAGATTCGGCTCGATATCTTCGCGGCGTTCGGCAAGACCTGGCAACTTGAAACTCCAGAGGTCGATGCGCGATAAGAGATCCAGACGGAACTTGTGATTGCACACATCGTCCATCAAATCGCGGTTAGTGCCGCAGATGAGAAGAAAATCGCTGTGCTCGTCGCTTGTTGCGCCGAGAGGGCGAAAGGTCTTTTCCTCGATGGCCTTCAGGAGCATCGCTTGTGCTTCAAGGGGCAGTTCGCCGATTTCATCGAGGAAGATAATGCCGCCGTCGGCTTCCTTGAGATATCCTGTATGATTGCCGTTGGCACCGGAGAATGATCCTTTTTTGTGTCCGAAAAGCGCGGATTTCGCGAGGTCGCCGCCGAGTGTTGCACAGTTGACGGCAACGAATTTTCCTTTAACTTTCCCTAATTGTTTTTTGAGAAGATAAATCTGTTTCGCAAGCTGGCTTTTCCCTGCGCCGGTAGGACCGGTGAGGAGAATAGGTTCCGATGAACGCACGGAAACGCGCTCGATCGTCTCGATGAGCTTGTTGAAGGCGGCGTTTTTGGTGTCGATCCCCTGCTTGAGGAAGGTTAAGTCGTCCTGTCGCTCGACTTCAAACCGCTTCGCGAGTTTATCGTAGCGAGAGAGGTCGAGATCGATTACGGTGTGTGTGCCCTTGGGGTCCTTAGAGTGTCTTACATGACCTTCCTTGGGTGTGGTCTGGATTAGCTTTGCCGGTAGATGTCGTGATTCGGCGAGGAGGAAGAGGCAGATCTGCTCCACGTGGGAGCCGGTTGACATATGGATGTAATAGCGGGTCTTCTCTTCGTGGAAGCATGGTGATTTTGCGTAGTCGTAGAACTTTTCGTAAACTTCTTCGAAGTCCCAGGGATTCTTGAGCTCGATGATGTCGAAAACAACTTTTGTTTCGGGCGAAACGCTTCTGATGTCGGCTTTGATGCGCTCGGCCAGATTCTTGTGTTCGCTGTTGAAAATAAGGTGCAGTTCATCGATCGGGAGTTCTTCCTGCTGAACGAGACCGATTGTAGGCCGCCAGGTGTCCCAACGGGAAGGACCGCTGCCGCCGTGTGCGTCTTTTTGAGTGCCGAGAACTGATATGACTGTTGTTTTCATGAGGTGTATATTGTAGCATAGTTTTAAGAAATAATCTATCCAATATTATAATTCCTATCTAAAACTATTAGTGTTTTGCATAGGGCGACAACGCTAATGATGGAATAGAAGATTTGGTAAAAAATATTTTATATATTACACTTTTATAACTAAGTTTGCGGGAAAATTGTGGTTATGCATTATTTTATTGGTGTTAACCCTATTCGCGTGAAAGCTTTGGCATGATTTTTGCTTCGTGCTTTGTGTCGAAAAGAAAGATGAAATACAATGAAAAGAAGCAGCAGATTTAGGAATAATGTGAGTTCCGGATGGCTTTTCGCCCAGGCGTTGATCGCTTTTAGGAACTTCATAAGAAACTACAATGGCAATATTAGTCAAAGTGATTTCTTTGACATGTTTGACAACGTCGCCAATTTGACGGAAATGAGGCGGCTTGCGGTTAAGCACTTCAAGTTGAAAAAATTAATAAATGCTAAAGTTATCGAATTTGAGAACGGATGTGTAACTTTCTGTGAGGAGGATCATTTATGTGTGTTGCAAAAAATCTGGAATAAGAAGGGGTTGCGTAAAAACTGCAAAGCGATGCTACTTGAATGGTGTGATCGGCTGGAGCGGCGCAACGCGGTCAAATGCCGCGGGAAAGACAGGCGGAAAGAGCGCGTAGATGAGGTCTGTCGTGTTTTGAAATTGAATAATATCGAGCGGGAGATATTGGTGTATTCGCTTGTTCAGGCGACATCCGGTTTCTTTGATGATTTGCCGAAGTGGGATTACAAATGCAATCGCGATGAGCGTATGTTGTTTTGCGCAATGGCGATAGACCGTCCCTTGAGTACAGTCGTTAAAGCGATGGGGACAAGCGGCAAGCTGCGTACATTCGGCGTGCTCGATTCTTGCGTAAATCTGAATGACGGAGCTTTTCGTGAATATCTTGAAAACGGCGAAGGGGATATGCTCGAGGGCCAGTTTTACAAAAAGGCGCAGACCGAAGATGCTTTGCCGTGGAACTACTACGGAAAGCTTGTCAAAGAACACGGCGATATTCTGCGCGATATGATTCTTTCGGCAAAGTTCGGCAAGCGCGGCGTTAACATCCTCCTTTACGGAGAGCCGGGAACGGGTAAGACAAGTTTCGTCAAGACGCTCGCTAAAGAACTCGGTCTTGATCTTTTTGAGATACTGCACGGGGATCGAAACGGAGAGAAAAATTCACCGCAAAACCGTATAGCCGGCATCCGTATCTGCAATGCTCAGGTGCCGCGCGAACGGAGCATGATTCTGTTGGACGAGGCAGACCGGCTTCTTCGCACCAATATGGACCTTCTCGAAAATTTGTTCGCGGGGAACGGTTCTGGCGCTTCCGAGAAGGGAATGATCAATTCGATTCTCGACGAAACCAGACTGCCGGCCGTCTGGGTATCCAACGTGCGTGCGGAGGAGCTGGACGATTCCGTGCGGAGGCGCTTCGATTATTCGATCCGCTTCGACAAAATCGGCGATCTGCAGCGCACGGCGATTTGGCGCAATAATATCGCGAAATTCGGTCTTGGGAAAATCATTTCCGAGGAATGCGCTGAAAGATTCGCCAGGCGGTACCGGACTAACGCCGGCGGAATCGCAATGGTGCTTGAGAACGTCAAGCGTATGCATCCCGGCAAGGATCGGGTGGAAGCGCTCGTCGATTCTTTGATGAAACCTCATTGTGAACTGATGGCGGCGGAGTGCAAGACGGAAGATGCGGTGCTTCGGCCGGCCGGTGATTATTCGCTCGAAGGTCTCAACATCAAAGGCGATATCGCACTTGAACAGGTTGTGGCGGCGGTGAAGAATTTCCGGAACGGGATGAACCAGGAGGCGGATCCCGACCGTCCGCGCATGAACATCCTCCTGTGGGGACCGCCCGGAACGGGGAAAACGGAGTTTGTCAAACATCTCGGTAGGGCCGTTGGCGGCAAAGTTGTCGTTAAAATGGGTAGCGATCTCCTCTCGCGCTGGGTTGGCGGCACGGAGACCAATATCCGCCAGGCGTTTGCCGAAGCGGAAGCCGATAATGCCGTTCTTCTTCTCGATGAAATCGATGGGCTCGTGCAGGATCGCAGCGGTGCGCAGCACGGATGGGAAGTTTCTCAGGTGAATGAACTTCTGCATTGCATGGAGAATTTCAAGGGTGTAATGGTGG